>NZ_LR217700.1:300000-433209 GCF_900698895.1 Buchnera aphidicola (Cinara curtihirsuta)
AAAGCATAAAAATAAAATTTATTTTAATTAACCCAGGAGCGTTTGCTCATACTAGTATATCAATAAGAGATGCTCTTCTAGCTATAGAAATTCCATTTTTCGAAATTCATATTTCTAATATATTTTCTAGAGAAAATTTTCGTTCACACTCCTGGATATCTGATATATCAAATGGTATTATATCTGGATTTGGTTCTGATGGATATATTTGGGCTCTTCATACAGCCGTAAATCTTTTATTAGAAAAATAATATACTACTTATTAAATCGTTTACTATTTTGATAATAAATATTTAATTTTCTTCTTAATGTTCCTCTATTAATACCCAAAATTAAAGCTGCTTTTGTTTGATTACCTCTAGTATATTGCATTACTATATCAAATAGAGGTTTTTCAATTTCAGATAAAAACATTGAATATAAATTATTTTCTTTTTTTTCAACTACTATTAAAAAGTAATTTTTTAAAGCAATTTTAATATAATGAATTAAAGGAGCATAAAAAACTTTTTTATTAACAGTATTAGATACTATAAATTTACTAGAATTTTTTTTATTATTTAACATATATTTACTTAATTGATTTTACATTATCAGTTCTTAATATAAAAATATATAGAATTTTAATATTTTTAACAAAAAAAATTAATTTAATAATTATTAATTATATGGTATATAAAAAATATATTTTGTATAATTAAATTACATAAAAATAATATTTTATAAAAACTATTTCATGTCTTCCAAATATAAAAAATTAATTAATTGTATCATATCTATTGGAGGAGCAACTAACCAGATTTTTTTTTTATTAAAAATAGGATGAATAAAACTTAACATTCTAGAGTGCAGTGCAGGTCTAGAAAATTTTAAAAAAAATTTATGCATTTCTTTAGAAATACCTAAAAAATTTAATTTTATACCCCTATAATATATTTTATCGCCGAATACAGGATGTAAAATAGAAGATAAATGTACTCTAATTTGATGCATTCTACCTGTTTTTAATTGTATACGAAGATATGTATAATTCCTAAAAATTGTCATAACCTTATAATAAGTTAAAGCTGACTTTCCGCCAATACCTACAGTCATCATAGTTCTACGATAAATATTTCTTTTAATAGGATAGTCAATAAAGCCATCTTGTTCAATTCTACCGATAACAATAACATCATATTCTTTTATTACTTCTCTTTTTTTAAATAAAGAAATTAGATAATTATATGAAAATATTGTTTTTGCTACAACTAATAAACCAGAAGTATTTCGATCTAATCGATGCACAATACCAGCTCTAGGTAAAGTTAAATTATTTTTATAATGATAAATTAAAGCATTAAATAATGTACCTGAAGTATTTCCATAACCTAAATGTATAACAAAATTAAATGGTTTATTAATAATTAATAATTCGGAATCTTCAAAAATAATATTTAAAAATATATTTTCTTTTTTTATTTTAATAAAATTAAATTCTTTTTTTATATTAATAGAAATTTTGTCTTGAAAAAAAATTTTTTTTTTGGTTTAGTAATAATATTATTATTTACTGCAACATATCCTAATAAAATCCATTTTTTTATACAAGAACGAGAAACAGAAGAAATTAATTCTACTAAAATTTTATCCAGTCTATAAGATTGTAATTTTAAATTTGAGATTACAAAATTGAATTTTTCTTTTTTATTCATAAATACTCATTAGAATTATATTTTTTTAAAAAAATTCACATATATAATATAAATTATATGTTAAATAATTTTGTCTATATTTTAAACATTTTAACAGATATAAAAAATTTTATATATAAAAAATATTATTTTAATTAATCAAAATAAAAAAAATAATATATTTATATATAAAATTTTTATATATAAAATAAAAAAATATTTTTTTTAAAATACATATTTTTTATATTTATATAATAATTTTTTTATCTTATTTTAATAATATTTATGGATATCATTTTTATGAAAACAGAAAAAATTCGCTCTTTATTTTTACAATTTTTTAAAGAAAAAAAACATACTATTGTTCAAAGTAGTTCATTAATTCCCAAAAATGATGATAGTTTATTATTTACAAATGCCGGAATGAATCAATTTAAAGATATTTACTTAGGATATAAAAAAATAAATCCATCATCTTTTGCTAGTTCTCAATATTGTATTCGAACAGGCGGAAAACATGATGATTTTAAAAAAGTTGGTTATAAACCTTATCATCATACACTGTTTGAAATGTTAGGAAATTTTAGCTTTGGGGAATATTTTAAAGAAAAAGCTATTATATATGCTTGGGAATTTTTAACACATAAAAAATGGTTACAATTATCAAAAAAAAAAATATGGATTACATATTATTATCAAGACTACGAAACAAAAGATATTTGGCTAAATGTTATTAAATTACCATCTGATCATTTAATTGCAATAAACGATAAAAATAATATAAAATATAATTCTGATAATTTCTGGAAAATGGGAGATTCAGGTCCATGCGGACCATGTACTGAAATTTTTTATGATCAAAGAAAAAAAAATATCAATATTAAAAATATAAAAAACAGTAATGATCTAAAAAAAAATTGCTTAGAAATTTGGAATTTAGTATTTATGCAATTTAATCAAATTAATCCAAACAAAATGATTAAATTACCAATTCCATCAGTAGATACAGGGATGGGTTTAGAAAGAATTTCTTCAATTTTGCAAAATGTATCTTCAAGTTATAAAACAGATAATTTTATTAAATTAATTCAATCTATAAAAAAAAAAATAAAAAACAAAAAAAAAAGTAATATTTCTTTAAGAATTATTGCGGATCATATCCGAACATCTACTTGTTTAATTGCTGAAAATATTGTGCCGGGCAATGAAGGAAGAAGTTATGTATTGAGAAGAATTATTAGACGCGCGTTAAGTCATGGATATTTTATAGGTTTAAAAAAACCATTTTTTTATAAATTATCTAAATTAATTATATATAGCTTTAAAAATATTAATTCTAATTTTAGTATTTATAACAAAATTAACATAATAAGAAATATTTTATTTACTGAAGAAAAACAATTCCATTTCGTACTAAAAAGCGCAATGAATAAGTTAAAAAAAGAAATCAAAATACAAAAAAATAATACATTATGTGAAAAAAAAATATTTTATTTATATGATACTTTTGGTCTGCCTATTGAAATAACACAAGATATTTGCAAAGAAAAAAAAATAATAATTAATATAAATAAATTAAATAAAATTATTTATTTAAATAAAAACAAACAAAAGAAAAATAAAAATAAAAAAACAAAAGAAAATTCATATTTAATGTTAATTTCAAAAAAATCTATTTTTGATGGTTATAATGAACATATAAAGATAACTAAAGTAATACAAATTATTTATAACAATAATATTGTATCTTGTTTAAAAAACAAATGTATAGGAATTCTAGTATTAGAAGTAACACCATTTTATGGTGAATCCAGCGGACAAATAGGAGATTCTGGTGAAATCATTAGTAAAAATGGAATATTTATAGTAGAAAATACAAAAAAAAATGGTGATTTTATAGCCCATATAGGATTTATAAAAAATGGATTCATAAATATAAATGATATTGTATATGCTAAAATTAACATTAAAAAAAGAAAAATAATACAATCTAATCATACCGCTACACATTTATTACATTCTGCATTAAATAAAATATTTAAATCAAAAATAAATCAAAAAGGGTCACTTGTTAATAATAAATATCTAAGATTTGATTTTCAATATAATGAAGATATTAAAGAAAAAAATATTAATCAATTAGAAATTATAGTAAATAAAAAAATTCAAAAAAACATACCAATAAATACTATTATTACTTCATTTAAAAAAGCAAAAAAAAATAAAGTTATATATTTACAATCAAAAAAATATAAAAAAATAGTACGTATAATCGATATTGAAAATTTTTCTAGTGAATTATGTAATGGAACACACCATCAAAATACTGGTAAAATTGGATTTTTTAAAATTATTTCATATAAAAAAATCGGAAACCAAATAAAACGTATTACAGCAATAACAGGAATAAAAGTAATTAAATATTTTCATAAAAAAATAAAAGAAGAAAAAAAAATAAAAAATCTATTTATAAATAAAAAAAATAATATTTATCAATCAATAAAAAAAATTATTAATAATATTAATGATATAAAAAAAGAAAATCAAAAATTAATAAACCAAAATATTTTACAAGTTTCTAAAAAATTAATATCAAAAGCATATTTTATTAATAAAATATTTTTTATCATAAAAACTATATCTTATAAAAAACATCAAATTATTAGAAAAATATCTGATATTATTAAAGAAAAATTAGAAAAAGCAATTATTATATTAATCAATGAAAATAATCTCATAACAACATTTTTAATTAATATAACACAAAATATAATAAAAAATATCAATGCTTTAAAAATAAAAAATATTATATTTTCTATATCTCCAGGTAAAGGAGGAGGGAAAAAAAACATCGTGGAAGGAAGACTAACAGATAAAAAAATAAATTCTAAAAAAATAAAAAAAATAAAAACAAAAGTTATAGAATATATAAAAAAAATAATGAATTAAAAAATAAAATTTATTAATAATTTCAAATAAAATTTATAAATAATTTGTATAAATATATAATTATAAATAATATAAATTTTTTAAAAAATCATAAATATATATCTCATTTTTTCAAAAGGAATAAAGGAATGCTTATTTTAACTCGTCGAATTGGCGAAACATTAATAATCGGCGATGAAATAATGATAACAATTTTAGGAATAAAAGGAAATCAAATTCGAGTTGGTATTAATGCTCCTAAAGAAATACCAGTACACAGGGAAGAAATATATAAAAGAATTCAGTTAGAAAAAAAATTATTACATAAAATATAAAAAAATAATACTATACTGTATTTTGTTAACATTCAAAATACAGTAAAATAACTTTATTAAAAATGTTTACTAAAAAAAATATTCTATAAAAAAATTATTAAAATTAAATTAATAATATATTATATAATATTTATTTAAAATCAAATATAAAAATAAAATTTTATTTGACTTATTTTATAAAAAAAAGTAATATAATTCTTATTATTTGTTATAAATATTGGTGAGATGGCCGAGCGGTTTAAGGCGCTCCCCTGCTAAAGGAGTATGCATTAAAATGCATCGAGGGTTCAAATCCCTCTCTCACCGAAATAATAATATTATTTATGCATCCGTAGCTTAGTTGGATAGAGCACTCGGCTACGAACCGAGAGGTTGGAGGTTCAAATCCTCCCGGATGCAAAAACAATATTATTGTTATAACATAAATATTTAATAAATCGTATATTTTATATATAAATAAAATTTTTTTAAATAAAATTGGATATAATATTTTGTATATTCCTAGAATCTATTTTGATAAAACTATAAAACTTAATACTATAATAGAATTAAAAAAAAATAATGCACATTATTGTTTAAATGTAATAAGATTAAAAATAAAAAACACTATTCATATATTTAATAATACAAATTATATTTTTATATCTGAAATAATAAATATAAAAAAAAATAAAATTTTTGCTAAAGTAATAGAAAAAAAAAAAGATAATAGAGAATCACCAATAAATATTCATTTAGGTCAAATTTTTTCTAAAAAAATGAATATTACTATTGAAAAATCAGTAGAATTAGGTGTAAAAACGATTACTCCTATTATACCCAAACAAAAAAATTATAATAAAAAAATAAAAAATATTATTTCAAAAAAAAACTATCATTGGAATAAAATAATAATTTCTGCATGTTCTCAATCAAAAAGAAATATAATACCTATTTTAAAAAAACCACATTCAATATGTGAATGGTGTAATTTAATACCTCATACATCTACTAAGATTATTTTTTCTTTAAATTCTGTTGATAAAATTAATAATATTCCTTACAAATACAAAGATATTTATATATTAATAGGATCAGAAAAAGGGTTCAGTGAAAAAGAAAAAAAATATGCAAAAAAAAAAGATTTTTTAAATATTTCTTTAGGACCTAGAGTTTTAAGAACAGAAACAGCTAGTATTGTTGCAATAACAGCATTGCAAATATATTTTGGAGATATATAAATAAAAGCATTAATTTATTTTAAAAATTAAGAAAAAATAATATTAAAAATATTATTCTTTCATTAAAGCTGTATCCATCATTTTATTTAATGTCAACATTCTAGACTTTAAATGTTTTACACAGTGAACTGATTTTTCTTTTTCTAATTCTAGTTCATAACAAATATTTAAAGCAGTAATAAAAATCAGTTGTTCTATATTTGAAACACCTGTTTTTTCTTTTAAATCTTCTAATCGTTTACTTAAAATATCTGCTATATAATACAGATCAGAAGAATTACCATCCGGGCAATTAACTCGTATAAATCGTCCACAAACTTCTATATCAATAGATTTTAATGACATAAATGATTTCTCTATAAAAATAAATTAAAAAAAATATTAATAATTATATTATAAAATTTTTAAAATATATTTTTATATTTTTGTTATCAATATATTTCTTTTATTTTATCTGCATAACTAACTAATAATAAATCAGCTTTTCTTATACAAAATAAACCCACTGAAACTACACCTGATATATTATTAATAGTTTTTTCTAAATTAACAGAATTTTCTATATATAAATTATGTATATCAATAATACAATTTCTATTATCTGTAATAAAATTTTCTCTATATTTAGGCATTCCTCCTAATTTAATTATTTCTTCAGAAACTTTCCTTAAAGCCATAGGAATAACTTCAACGGGGATAACACAACAGTCAAAATGTTTTATATATTTTGATTTATCTATTATGCATATAAATTTTTTTGCAACAGAAGATATAATTTTTTCACGAGTTAGAGCTCCTCCACGACCCTTTATCATCTCCATGGATTTATTTACTTTATCAGCGCTATCAATATAAATATCTAAATTTTCTAAAGAATTCAGATCTACTATAGGTATATTATATTTTCTTATCTTTTTTTCTGAAGCTATAGAGCCCGGCACTACACCACGAATAGAAGATGAAATATTTGATAATTCTTCAATGAAATAATTTACTGTTGAACCAGATCCAATTCCAATAATGGAATTTTTAGGAACATACTTTAAAGCAAATTTTGCTACAGATTTTTTTAACGTATTAAACATATATTCTCCAAAATACATTAAAAACAATATTGTTAATAATATAAAATAAGATTATTTCTATAAATAAAGAAATAATAAAAAAATAATTAAAATAAATATATAAAAAAATATTATCTGGGGTACCTGGATTCGAACCAGGGATGCCGGTATCAAAAACCGGTGCCGTAACCTCTTGGCTATACCCCAAAAAATAATATTTTTATAAAAATATTATTGAAAAATATAAAATTATTATACGGAAGGCGAGATTTGAACTCGCAAACTTTGCAGTGCCAGAACCTAAATCTGGTGCGTCTACCATTTTCGCCACTCCCGTCCAATTAAACTTAAAAATTATATAATTTAATGGCTATAACGAGAATCGAACTCGTGACCTCAGCGTTATGAGTGCTGCGCTCTAACCGTCTGAGCTACATAGCCGTATTTTTATTAAAAATAATATTTAAATGATAATTTTACACAAATAAAATCATTTTTACAATCAAAATTTTCAAATAAAATATTTTTTTTTATTTTAAAAAATAATTTAAATTTTTTATATTAAAATATAATTTAGTAAGAAAAATTTTCATTATTTCTATATACTTTATAAAGTAATAAAATTTCTATATTTAATAAATATAATTTATATCTTATAGTATAAACTTTATCAAAAAAATTTAAAACGGTTATAATATGAATAATAACTTCATTAATAAAATAATAAAAAAATCAATATTAAAAAATCCTCATGATAAAATAAAAACACGCTTTCCACCAGAACCTAATGGTTATTTACATATTGGACATGCAAAATCTATCTGTTTAAATTTTGATATTGCAAATAAATACAATGGTATTTGTAATCTTAGATTTGATGACACTAACCCAAAAAAAGAAAAAATTAAATATATTGATTCAATAAAAAAAGATATACAATGGTTAGGTTTTAAATGGCATAAAAAACCTAAATATACTTCAAATTATTTTAACAAATTATATAAATATGCAGTTCAATTAATTAAAAATAATTTAGCATATGTAGAAGAATTAAATAAAAACGAAATAAAAGAATATAGAGGAACGTTAACAAAAACAGGAAAAGATAGCCCGTTTAGAAATCGAACGATTGAAGAAAATTTAATTTTATTCAAAAATATGAAACTCGGAATGTTTCCAGAAGGATCTATGTGTTTAAGAGCAAAAATAAACATGAAATCTCCATATATTATTTTACGTGATCCTGTTTTATATAGGATAATATTCTCCGAACACCATCAAACAAAAAATAAATGGTGTATATATCCTATGTATGATTTTGCTCATTGTATTGCTGATGCTTTAGAAGGAATTACACATTCTTTATGTACACTTGAATTTCAAGATAATAGACAATTATACAAATGGATATTAAAAAAATTACACTTTATAAACAAACCCCCTAAACAATATGAATTCTCTAAATTAAATTTAGAACATACAATTTTATCTAAAAGAAAATTAAAAAAATTAATAAATTCTAAACTTGTCAATGGATGGGGGGATCCAAGATTACATACAATATCTGGTTTAAGAAACAAAGGATACACAAAAAACTCTATTCAAATGTTTTGTCAAAAAATAGGAATTACAAAACAACAAAGTATAGTAGAATTATCCTTACTAGAAGCATGTATAAGAAAAGACCTTAATATGTCTTCTCCTAGAAGAATGGCTGTAATTAACCCGATTAAAATTATAATTACTAATCTACCTGAAAATCATATAGAATATTTTAATGTTTTTAATCATCCTCAAGTAAAAGAAATGGGTACTAGAAAGATTTTATTCACTAAAGAGATATATATTGAAAAAGAAGATTTTTCTCAAAAAGATAAAGAAAGTTATAGAGGATTAGTATTAGGAAAAAAAGTTCGACTAAAATATGCCTATATAATAAAAGCAAAGAAAATTTTAAAAGATAAAAAAAATAAAATAAATTGTATTTTATGTAAATATTATCCTAAAAAAATAAAAAAAAATATAGGAATAATTCACTGGATATCTATAAAAAATTCTATTCCAGCGCAATTTCAATTATTTGATATTTTATTTATTTCTAAAAATCCTGAAAAACAAGATGATTTTATGCAATCATATAATCCTAACTCATATATTCTTAAAAAAGGATATATAGAGTACATTGTATATCAAGAAAAAGTTAATCAAACTTACCAATTTGAAAGAATTGGATATTTTTTAAAAAAAACAAAGAAAAATAAAAAAAAAATTATATCCTTTAATAGGATAGTATCATTAAAAAATAAACATAGAAGTTTTATTTAATAAAATTGTTTATTTTTAAAAAATAATATTTTTAAAAAAACACAAATATACTTTACTATTTTAATAGTATAATGAATATTATATTCATAATATATAAAAAAATTAAATTTATATAAATATTAGTAATAAATTTTGTTATTAATATATATTAAAAATAGTTATGGTTTTATTATATAAAAATATTTTATTAAAAATATTTCATTTTATAAAAATAAATTACTATATTAATTTATAAAATATTTTTAAATAAAAAAAGGATAAGTTAAAAATGTCAAAAATAAAAAAAATATTTGCTAGAGAAATATTAGATTCACGTGGATTTCCTACGATTGAAACAGAAGTTCATTTAGAAAATGGTCATTTTGGTTGTTCAGCTGCTCCTTCTGGAGCATCAACAGGATCTAAAGAAGCTTTAGAATTAAGAGATTTTGATAAAAATCGATTCCTAGGAAAAGGAGTACAAAAAGCAATAAACTATGTTAATACAGATATAAATAAAGCATTAATAAATAAACAATCAGAAAATCAAAAAGAAATCGATTATTTAATGATTGAGTTAGATGGTACAAATAATAAATCAAAATTTGGTGCTAATGCAATTTTATCTGTATCACTATCTTTAGCAAAAGCAACCGCTTCCGAAAAACAAATACCATTTTATTCTTATATATCTCAAATTAACAATACAAAAAACAAATTCTCCATCCCTCTTCCAATGATTAATATTATTAACGGAGGAATGCATGCTAATAACAATATTGATATTCAAGAATTTATGATCCAACCTATAGGAGCAAAAAATATAAGACAAGCTATTCAAATGGGTTCAGAAGTTTTTCATACATTAGGTATAATTCTTAAAGAAAAAGGATATTCAACCTGTATTGGAGATGAAGGAGGATATGCTCCTAATTTAAAATCTAATGAAGAAGCATTATCCATAATTAGTTTAGCAGTAGAAAAAACTAATTATAGACTGGGAGAAGATATTACTTTTGCAATAGATTGCGCTGCGTCAGAATTATTTGATAAAAATACCCAAAAATATAGATTAAAAAATGAAAAAAAAGAATTTACTTCACAAGAATTTACACATTACTTAGAAAAATTAATAAATAAATATCCAATTATATCTATAGAAGATGGACAAAATGAAGATGATTGGGAAGGTTTTATATATCAAACAAAAATTTTAGGAAATAAAATTCAATTAGTTGGAGATGATCTATTTGTTACAAATAAGAAAATACTAAAAAAGGGAATAAAAAATAAAGTTGTTAATGCTATTTTAATTAAATTTAATCAAATAGGAACTTTAACAGAAACATTAGAAACCATTTATTTAGCTAAAAAAAATAATTATTCCGTTATAATATCACATAGATCTGGAGAAACAGAAGACACAAGTATAGCAGATCTTTCTGTTGGAACATCTGCAGGACAAATAAAAACTGGTTCAATGTGTAGATCAGATAGAACAGCTAAATACAATAGATTAATTAAAATAGAAGAATCACTAAAAAAACAAAAAAAAACATTTAAAGAAAAATTAAATATATTTGAATTTAAAAAATAAAATTATGTATACTCCAATTATATAGATAATTAGAAGATAATATAAAAAACAAAGAAACCCCTATATAATAGGGGTAATAGAACTATTAAATAGTATATATATAAATAATATATATTAAATATATAAAATTATAAATAATAAAAAGTATTTATTTTTTTTAAAATTTCAATAAATTTAATAACTAAATTACTAAATAGGAATTTTTATGAAAAAAAAAACTATTGTATTAATAGATGGAAATTATTGTTTATATCAAACATATTTTTCTTTTTTAAAACTTAAAAATCATTATGGACATTTTACAGGTATTTTATATGGATATATAAAAATATTTAATAAAATAGTAAAAAAATTCTATCCTGACAATATAGTAGTTGTTTTTGATACTCCTACAAAAACTTTTCGACATCAATTATATTCAAAATACAAAAAAAATAGATCTTCTATGCCTGAAAATTTAAAAAAACAAATTAATCCTTTAAAAGAAATTATCCAAAACTTAGGAATACCTATTATTAGTATAAATAATATAGAAGCTGATGATATTATAGGAACTTTGTCTAAAAAATTTATAAAAAAAAAATATTATATTTTTATATATAGTGCTGATAAAGATATGTTACAATTAATAAATAAAAAAATTAAAGTTATTCCAGGAAAAAATATAGAAAATACCTTAAATGAAAAAGAAGTATATAAAAAATACGGAATACAACCATATTCTATAGCAGATTTTTTAGGATTAACAGGCGATACTTCAGATAATATACCCGGAATACCTGGAATAGGAAAAAAAACTGCTTCAATTCTTTTAAAAAATTTTTTATCTATAGATAACATATATAAAAATATAGAAAATATTTCTTTATTACCTATAAAAAACATTAAAAAAATCACAGATAACTTGAAAAAGAATAAAGATTTAGCTTTTCTATCATTGAGTTTAACTAAAATTAATAAAAGTGTATTACTAAATTATAGTACGAATGATCTTTTAAAAAAAAATAAACCAAATATACCTTTTTTATTAAAAAAATTTCAATATTATCAATTTAATGAATACATTAAACAAATATATAATAATATGTTTCCAGTAATTGATATATATCACAAAAAAGAAGATATTAAAAAAAAAAAAAAATATATTGAAATCATAGATAATATGTTATTAACAAAACTTATAAATAAAATTAATAAAAAAAAAATATTTTCTATAGCAGTTAATCTTTATAATAAAAAAAAAAAAAATATTTTTTCTATTTCTATTACTATAGAAAAAAATACAACATGGTGGTTTAATTCTAATCAAAATAATAAAAAAAATACAAAAATTACTATAGAATTTATATTAAAAAATATAAAACCAATATTAGAAAATAAAAAATATAAAAAAATAGGAAAAAACTTAAAAAACATTTTTCATATCTTTAAAAAATATAATATAACATTAAACGGCATGTATTTTGATATATCAATTATATATTATAATTGTAAATTAAGTAATTATAATAATAATTATTATAAATATCTTATTAAAAAGTATTCAAAAAAAAAAATTAATATAACAGAAGAAAAAAAAATAAATGAAATTATTCAAGAATCACTAATATCTTTAAAGATATATAATAAAACCAAAATATATTTTAAAATATATTCTATAAAAGAAATATTCCAATCAATTGACATGCCTTTATTAAAAGTTCTATCTATTATAGAAAATAATGGTGTATTAATAAAAAAAAAAATATTAAAAAAACAAAAAGTACAAATTACCAATACAATAAACAAATTAAAAAAAAAAATATATCATTCAACAAAAGAAAAATTCAATATTAATTCTCCAAAACAATTAATAAGTATCTTATTTAAAAAGTATAATTTTTTATATATAAAAAAAACAAAAAAAGGGAATGTTTCAATTAATGAAAAAATTCTTCATGAACTATCTAAAAATCATAAATTGCCGAAAATTATTTTACAATATAGATTTCTTAAAAAAATAAAAAATACATACTTAAATAATTTAATTAATTCAATAAATAGAAAAACAAATAGAATTCATACAACATATCATCAGACGTCTACATTAACAGGAAGATTATCATCTAGTAATCCAAACTTACAAAATATACCAATTAAAAATAAATTAGGAAGAAAAATAAGAATTGCATTTATAGCAAAAAAAAAATGGATTTTACTAGCAGCTGATTATTCACATATTGAATTAAGAATTATAGCTCATTATTCACAAGATAAAAAATTAATACAAGATTTATCATATAATAATGATATATATATTAAAATAGCTGCTCATATTTTTATGATAAAAGATAAAAAAGTTAAATCTTATCAAAGAAATATTGCAAAAATCGTTATTTTTTCCATATTATATGGAATTAGCCCTTTTGGTTTATCTCAAAAATTAAATATTCCTGTAAAAAAAGCTAGTGAATATATAAATAATTATTTTGCAAGATATAAAGAAACAAAAAAATATATAAAAAATATATATCATATTGCGAAAAAAAATGAATATATAAAAACACTATTTGGAAGAAAATTATATATCTCTAATATTAATTCAAGCAATAATATTTTAAAAAAAAAAGCAAAACGTTTCTGCATTAATACAATGATACAAAATACTGCTTCAGATATAATAAAAAAATCCATGATTAAGTTAAATTCAATATTTCAAAAAAAATTTAAAAATGAAGCAAAAATAATTATGCAAATTCATGATGAATTAATATTTGAAATTAAAGAAAATAAAAAAAACATACTAACAAATATAATAAAAAATTGTATGGAAAATAATGTATCATTAAAAATACCATTATATGTTTCTATAAAAACCGGTAAAAATTGGAAAGAAATAAGTAAATAAATAAATTATTTATTTTTATATAAAAAATACCATATAGACAATTGATTTTTTATAAAAAAAATATCTGATTTATTAAACTTAGAAAAACTACATATAGTAATATTCATATTTAAACTAGATATTTCATTTCGTAAATGTAATAATTTTTTTTTTTTATTATATTTAGATACTTTGTCACTTTTTGTTAAAACAATTAAAACGGGTAATAAACTATGTTTTAAAATATTCAAAGTAATTTTATCTAATGATTTTATAGAAAATCGAATGTCAGATAAAATAACAATAGCTTTTAAACATTTTCTGTTTTTTAAGTAAAAAAAAATATTTTTTTCAAGTAATTTTTTAGTAAAATTATCTATTTTTGAATACCCGTATCCTGGAAAATCTACTAATCTAAAATCTAATAAAACATTAAAAAAATTTATAGTATTAGTACAACCAGGTGATTTACTAACTCTAGCAAGTTTATTATTATTAGATAAACAATTAATTATACTAGATTTACCAGAATTAGAATAACCTAAAAAAGCTATCTCTATTCCTGAAAAATATTTTAATTCATAATAATTCATAATACTTTTTAAAAAAAATGTTTTATTAAAATTTATATATTTCAATAAATATTTTCCTTTTTAATTAATTAAATTAATTTTTTATAAAAATATAATTAATTTTTAAAATATTCATCTTTATAAAAAAATATTGTAAAATAAAAATATAATTATACACTAAATATATTAAATTATAACTGATAAAATAGAATTTATTTAAAATATTAAAATTAAATAATAATAAGTTAATTAAAATTAATATGATTTTATTTATATATAGAAAAAACATGTAAAATATATATAAATTTTTATATAAAAATAAAAAATTTAAATAAAAAGATTATTTTATATAAAAATAAACTTATAAAATTATATATCATCTCACTATTGAAAAAAATTGGCATTTATATGAATACAAAAATCAGAAATATTGCTATTATTGCACACGTTGATCATGGGAAAACAACTCTACTTGATCAATTATTAAGACAATCTGGTACATTTGAGAAACATGAAGAAAAAATTGATAGAATTATGGACTCAAATGAATTAGAAAAAGAAAGAGGAATTACTATTTTATCTAAACATACATCTATAAAATGGAATAAATATCATATAAATATTATTGATACACCTGGACATGCAGATTTTGGTGGAGAAGTAGAAAGAATATTATCTATGGTAGATTCTGTTTTATTAGTAGTAGATGCTTTTGAAGGACCCATGCCTCAAACAAGATATGTCACAAAGAAATCATTTTTATATAATATCAAACCGATTATTATAATTAATAAAATGGATAGATCTACTATTAGACCTGATTGGGTTATTAATCAGATATTTGATTTATTTGTTAATCTATCAGCAAATGATGAACAATTAGATTTTCCAATAATATATACATCAGCTTTATTAGGAAAATCAGGAAGTAATCCTAATAAAATGAAAAACAATATGATTCCATTATTAAATGCTATTATAGAATATACACCAAAACCTAAAATAACAAAAAAAAATTTTCTTCAAATGCAAATTTCACAACTAGACTTTAATAATTATTTCGGAATAATTGGAATTGGGAAAATACAACAAGGACAATTACAAGTTAATCAAATAGTTTCAGTTTTAAGAAATAAAAAAAAAATTTATACAGGAAAAATTAACAATATATTAAAATTTTACGGTTTAAAACAAAAAAAAATAAAAAAAGCAGTTGCTGGAGATATAATTTCAATTACTGGTTTAAATAATCTTGAAATATCAGATACTATTTGCAACCCAGAATCTTTAAATCCATTACCTAATTTAAAAATAGATAATCCTACAGTAAATATGTTGTTTTGTGTAAATCAATCACCATTTTGTGGTCAGGAAGGTAAATATGTAACTTCTAGGCAAATTCTTGAACGTTTAAAAAAGGAAACAATTCGTAATATATCTTTAAAAGTTAACGAAACAAAAGATTCAAATATTTTCTCTGTTTCTGGGAGAGGAGAGTTACATTTATCAATTTTATTAGAACAATTACGTAGAGAAAATTTTGAATTAGAGGTTTCAAGACCTAAGGTAATTTTAAAAAAGAAAAATAACATTTTAACTGAACCCTTCGAACTTGTATTATTAAATATTAATAAAAAAAATCAAGGACAATTAATAAAAAAATTGGGTGAATTAAGAGGAGATATACAAAATCTTACAAATAGCGAACAGGATAGAATACAAATTGAATGTATACTATCTAGTAGATCATTAATTGGATTTAGATCTGAATTTATGAATCTAACCTCTGGAGAAGGAACTTTCTTTTCTTCTATTAGTCATTATGGACCTATACAAAAACATCAATTTGGACAAAGAAAAAATGGAGTTCTTATTTCTAAGAATACAGGAACAGCTGTTTCATTTTCAATTTCTAATCTACAAAATAGAGGAAAAATGTTTATTAAGCATGGAGAAAAAGTGTATGAAGGACAGATCGTAGGAATACATAATAGATCAAATGATCTAACTGTTAATTGTTTAACAGGAAAAAAATTAACAAATATGCGAGCATCCGGAACAGATGAAGCTATAAATTTAATTACCCCTATAAAAATTACATTAGAATACGCTCTTAACTTTGTAAATGATGATGAATTAGTAGAAATTACACCAAAATCAATAAGATTTAGAAAAATACATTTAAAAGAAAGTGATAGAAAAAAAGCCAAAAAAAAATAATATTTTTATAAAAATATTTATTTTTATTTATATAAAAATAATATTTTTTTATAATTAATAAAGAGAATCTTTCTTTTATTAAAAGATTCTTTTTATAATATAAAAAATATAAATATTAAAAATTTTTATTAAAATAAACAATATTTATTGTTACAAATAAAATATTTTTTTAAAAAAAATTAAATATTATATATTTTAAAATTAATATCTTGGTGAGATGATAAAAAAAAAACATTTTCTTTTTTAAAAAAATTTTTTTTCATACGAACTTGTAATAATATTTTTTTTTTATAAATATGAACCCATGATAATACCATACCTGCATTACATCTATTACCAGAAATGTCCTTATATTCAATAGGTTCAAATATGTACGTAGCATTATAGTTATTACTTTTACCTATTACAGAGCAAATAATAAATTTATTTATTTTTTTATTTTCATATTTACATAGTATTTCCTGTCCATAGTAACAACCTTTATTAAAATTAATAGCATCCCATTTTTTTAAATCTAAAGACTGTAATATAAAATGACCCATTATTTCTTTATTCATAATAGGAAAACAAGATTCAATATCTAACTCTAGCCACTGCATTCCATTACTATATTTTGCCTTACAATTTATAAATCTTAATAGATCAACTAAATATTTTTTATATGCAATAATTAAAAATCTTTCAATTGGTTTATTAATTTTTAAAATAATTATATTTTGAATAACTAAAACGGATTTTTTTTTATTTAATTTTATAGAAAAAAAATTTTCTAACAGTTTAGATGAATTTAAACCACATAATCCAAATAAACAAAATTTTTTTTCTTCAAAAATATTAACTTTAGAAAATAAAGAATATTTTTTTAATTCATGTATATGTCTTTTACATACTGACGATCTAACAATATATATAAAAAAATGTTTATATTGAAATATTAAAAAAGAAGTCCATACTTTTCCATTAATATTACAATGAGCTCCAAATTTGTAGTTATCATGACTAATCATATTTATATCAATAGTAAATTGACCGTTTAAATATTTTTTTTTATCTAAACCAGTTACACATATTATAGACCATCCATCTAAATTCATATATGTTATGGGTAAATCTTTACTTAAATAAATAATTTTATTATTAAAAATATAATTTTTCATAAAAAACCTTTTTTCAAATATTTAAAAAATGTAAATATAACATTATTATATAATGTAATAAAAATTATTGATGTTTATAAAAAAAATAACTATATTATAGAGAAACTTATATAACCTATTATTTATAATATATTTTTTTAAAAAAAATACAATTTATAAAAAAATATATTTAAAAATATTTTTAAAAAGAGAAAAAAATGTTTGATCAAACTACTTTGCAAAAAAAGATAAAAAAAATAAAAAACAAAATTAATTTATTAAAGAGGAATCTTTGACTATTGTTATATAAATAAAAAAATAAAAAAAATTAATAAAAAAATAAAAAAATTAATATTAAATAAAAATTATGAAATAATATCAAAATTATATAAAAAAAAAAATATATTATTTAAAAAAATATATAAAATTAAAAAATTAATTAAAATATTAAAAGAAATAGAATGCTGGATAAAAATATTTAATAAAGAAAAAGATTTTTCTATAATGGAAGAAATAAATGTACAATATTTAAAATTAAAAAAAAAAATAAATAAATTAGAAATATATGCTATGTTTAAAAATAAAAATGATAAAAATAATTGTTATATGGATATACAGTCAGGATCAGGAGGAATAGAATCACAAGACTGGACAAAAATGTTATTAAGAATGTATTTAAAATATTCATTTAGTAAAAATTTTAAAACAAAAATTATCACAGAATCAATAGGAGAAAACAAGGGAATAAAATCTGTTACATTAAAAATTAAAGGTAATTTCGCGTTCGGGTGGTTTCGCACAGAAACTGGTATTCATAGATTAGTTCGAAAAAGTCCTTTTGATTCAGGAAATAAAAGACATACTTCCTTTAGTTCAATATTTGTATATCCTGAAGTAAAAAAAGATATTCAAATAAATATTAAAACAGAAAATTTAAGAATTGACGTATATAGGGCATCAGGAGCCGGCGGGCAACATGTAAATCGAACGGAATCAGCTGTAAGAATTACTCATATTCCTACAGGAATTGTTACACAATGTCAAAATGATCGATCACAACATAAAAATAAAAATACCGCAATAAACCAATTAAAAGCAAAATTATATAATCTAGAAATTAAAAAAAAAAACATAGAAAAAGAAAATATTAATAAAAATAAACTAGATATAAAATGGGGGAACCAAATTCGTTCATACATATTAGATGATTCTAGAATTAAAGATCTTCGAACAAATATTGAAAGAAATGATATACATAATATTTTAAATGGTGATTTAAATCAATTTATTGAAACAAATTTAAAAATGGGATTTTAAAAATAAAAAATGCTTAAAAAAATTACATTCAAAAAAGAAAAAATTTTATCAAATAAAGAAATTTTTATAAGAAAAAATAAATTAATTCAATTACGTCAAAAAGGTTTTAATTTTCCTAATACATTCAAATACACAAAAACAATTAAAACAATATATTGTTTATATAAAGATCATACAAAAAGCGATTTAAAAAAAATAAATTACCAAATTAGTATTGCGGGACGTATAATTAAAAAAAGAATTTTAGGTAAAGCTTCTTTTTTTGTCATACAACATGATAATTATAAAATTCAAATATATATAAAAAGTAATTTATTTACAAGTAATTACTATAAAAATTATATTATTGAATTAGATTTAGGAGATATAATTGGAGTTAAAGGAATATTATTTAAAACAAATACATTAGAATTATCTATTTATTGTAAAAAAATATATTTATTAACTAAATCATTAAGACCTTTACCAGATAAATATTCCGGGTTACAAAATAAAGAAATAAAATATAGAAAAAGATATTTAGATTTATTATCTAATTCTAATGTAACAAAAATATTTAAAAAAAGATCGTATATTATTTCTAATATTCGTTCTTTTATGAAAAAAAAAGATTTTCTAGAAGTTGAAACTCCAATGATGCATCCAATTCCAGGGGGAGCTAATGCAAAACCCTTTGTTACTTACCATAATGCATTAAATGAAAGAATGTACTTACGAGTTGCACCAGAATTATATTTAAAAAGACTAATTGTCGGCGGTTTTGACAAAATTTTTGAAATAAATAGAAATTTTCGAAATGAAGGATTATCAACTCGACATAACCCTGAATTTACTATGATGGAAATTTATATGTCCTATAGTCATTATACTGATATGATGATTCTTTTAGAAAAACTATGTAGATTTTTAGTAAAAAATATATTTAATTCTTTAATTATTAAATATGATAAACATGAATTAAATTTTGAAAAACCTATTAGAAAAATGACAATGATTGAATCAATATTAAAATTTAATAAAAATATCCATATATCTGATTTTAAAAATATAAAAAAAACAAAAAAAATAGCAAAAAAACTTAATTTAAATACAAAATTATGTAACTCTCTCGGAGAATTAATTCACTTAATTTTTGAAAAAACTACAGAAAAAAAAATTATTTCTCCTACATTTATTACTGAATATCCAATAGAAATTTCTCCATTAGCTAAAAAAAATGATAAATTTGCAGAAAGATTTGAGTTTTTTATATCAGGATATGAAATTGCCAATGGTTTTTCTGAATTAAATGATCCAGAAGAACAAAAAAAAAGATTTAAAATACAAGAATTACAAAAAGAAAATATAAATATATCAAAAAATTTTTATTATGATAAAGATTATATCACAGCATTAGAACATGGATTACCGCCTACTGCTGGTTTAGGTATAGGAATTGATAGATTAATTATGATTATGACCAATCAAAAAAATATTAGAGATGTTATACTTTTTCCTATTTTAAAAAAAAATATTATATAAATAATAAACATAATTTATTCTTTATTAAATAATTTAAAAAAAATAAAATATAAAAAATCATAAAATAAATATATAATCAAATTATATATATTAAACATAATATTTTTATTTAAAAAATAAAATATATTCAAATAATTCATTAAAAAAAATAATATGAAAAAAAATATATGTTTTACAACTAAAGTAAAAAAAAAAGTATTACCAAGAAGCAAAATACTGTATTTAATAAAAAAATATAAAACTCCAATGTGGATATATAATGCAGATATTATTATAAAACAAATAAAAAAACTAAAAAAGTTTGATATTATTCGTTTTGCACAAAAATCTTGTTCTAATATACATATTTTAAAATTAATGAAAAGTTATAATATAAAAGTTGATGCAGTTTCATTAGGAGAAATAAAAAGAGCATTTATTGCTGGATTTAAATCAAATAATAATGATATTGTTTTTACATCTGATATTATAGAAAATAAAGTTTTAAAAGTAGTTATAAAAAATAATATTCCTGTTAATGCAGGATCAATTGATATGTTAAAAAAAATAGGAAAAATATCTCCGAAACATCCTATTTGGATTAGAATTAATCCTAAATTTGGAGATGGACATCATATTAAAACAAATACAGGAGGAGAAAATAGTAAACATGGAATTTGGAATACTGATGAAGCATTGTCAGTTATTAAAAAATATGATCTTAATCTAATTGGTTTACACATACATATTGGATCAGGAATAAATGAAAAAAATTTATACAATATTTGTAATTCTATGAAAAAATATGCAATCAAAATAAATAAAAAAATAAAATTTATATCTGCCGGAGGAGGTCTAAATATACCTTATAGATCCCGAGATAAAAAAATTAATATTGACAATTATTTTAAAAAATGGAATGAAACTAAAAAAATAATTTCCTCTATATTGAATTGTTCGATTCAATTAGAAATTGAACCAGGTCGTTTTCTTGTTGGACAATCTGGTATTTTAGTTGCTAAAGTATACTCAGTAAAAAAGATGGGACAAAATATTTTTGTAATCTTAAATTCAGGATTTAATGATTTAATACGACCTATTTTATATGGTAGTTACCATAAAATTTCAGTATTACATAAAAATAAAAAAAAAATAAAAAATAATACTATAATTAAAAGTATTATTGCGGGTCCTTTATGTGAATCAGGAGATGTATTTACTTTAAAAAAAACAGGAGTAATATTTCATAGAAAAATTCCTAAAGTCTCTCCCGGAGATTACATTATTATACATGATACCGGGGCATATGGTTCATCTATGTCATCTAATTATAATAGTAGACCATTAATTCCTGAAATATTATACAAAAAAAATAAATTTAAATTAATTAGAAGAAGACAAAAAATAAAAGAAATGTTAGAGTTAGAAACATCAGTATAATTAATATATTGATAGAAAATAAATATATATTGTATATATATTATTTATACAATATGTATTATAAAATAAATTATTTATTTTCATTTAAATCAAAAATATATATTCTAAACGAATGTATTTTAAAAAACAAAAATATTACTTATGAATAAAAAAAAAGATAAAAAAAAAATATATATTAAAACATGGGGGTGTCAAATGAATGAACATGATTCTTCCATCATAAAAAATATATTATACAAAGAAAAAAAATTTACTTTTGTAAATCAACCAGAAATATCTGATATTTTAATTCTAAACACATGTTCAATTAGAGAAAAAGCACAAGAAAAATTATTTCATCAATTAGGAAGATGGAAAAAGTTTAAAAAAAAAAATTCTAATATTATAATAGCTATAGGTGGATGCGTAGCTACTCAAGAAGGCGAGAATATATATAAACGAGCAAAATTTATTAATATTATATTTGGAACTCAAAGTTTACATAAATTACCTCAATTAATATATCAAGCTTATATAAATAAGAATTTAATTATTGATATAAAAGAAAAATCATTAAAAAAATTTGATTATTCACCTTTAAAACAAACAAAAAAAAAATTTACCTCATTTGTTACCATAATGGAAGGATGTAATAAATATTGCTCTTTTTGTATTGTTCCGTACACTAGAGGAAAAGAAATTAGTAGGAATAATAAAGAAATTATTTTAGAAATAAAAAAACTTACTGAAATTGGTGTAAAAGAAATAATCTTATTAGGGCAAAATGTTAATTCATATCATATAAATAATAAATTTAATAAAAAAAAATATAATTTTTCAGATTTATTATATTCTATATCAGAAATTCCTGAAATTAATAGAATTAGATATATTACAAGTCATCCAATGGATTTTAGTGATGATATTATTGAATCATATAAATATATACCTCAATTAACAAATTTTCTACACTTACCCGTACAAAGTGGCTCAAATAAAATTTTACGATTAATGAAAAGAGGTTATACTATAGAAGTATATGAAAATATAATAAATAAATTAAAACATATACGACCTAAAATAAGTATTAGTTCTGATTTTATCATTGGATTTCCAGGAGAAACTCAAGAAGATTTTGAAAAAACACTAAATTTTGTTTCAAAAATTAACTTTGATACTAGTTATAGTTTTATTTATTCTAAACGACCAGGTACTAGAGCTTCTAAATTAGAAGATAATACTTCAATTGAAGAAAAAAAAAATCGACTTTATATATTGCAAAAAAAAATCAATCAACAATCATTTCAATGGAGAAGAAGAATGTTAGGTACTACTCAGGAAGTATTAGTAGAAGGAATTGCAAAAAATAATATCCAAGAATTATATGGTAGAACAGAAAATAATAGAATTATTCATTTTGAAGGAAATCCTAAACATATTGGAACCTTTATACAATTAAAAGTAATAGATATTAACTATAATTCATATTTAAAAGGAATAATTAAATAAAAAATAATATTTATTATTAATAAACTTTCCTTATTTATAAAAAAATAATAAGTAATAAAAAAAATAATTATATGAAAATATACATCCAAAAAGCATGTAAAAAAAATATTTTTTTTTCCAAAAAAAAAAAATTTTTTATTATGGTTAAAAGAAGTTTTTAAAAAAAAAAATATAGAAATTACTATTCGATTAGTAAATATAGAAGAAATAAAATTTCTTAATAAAAAATATAGAAATAAAAGTATACCCACTAATGTTTTATCTTTTAAATCAACTATACATTTAAGTATAAAAAAAAATTTTTTATTTTATATAGGAGATATAATTTTATGTGCTCCATATATTAATAAAGAAGCTAGAAATTTAAAAAAAAATGTACTAGAACATTGGGCACATATGTCTATTCATTCAGCATTACATTTAATAAATTATAAACATGATACTCAAAAGGATAGAAAAAAAATGGAAAAAGTTGAAAAAAAAATAATGATGAAATTAGGTTTTCGTAACCCATATTATATTCATGATTAATAAAAATTAAAATAAAAAATACTTTATATATAATATCTCTATAAAATTTTTTTTATTTTTAAAAAATTTATATAAAGAGATTTATTAATAGGAAAAATTAT
The DNA here is from genome assembly GCF_900698895.1 of Buchnera aphidicola (Cinara curtihirsuta). Classification (NCBI taxonomy): domain Bacteria; kingdom Pseudomonadati; phylum Pseudomonadota; class Gammaproteobacteria; order Enterobacterales; family Erwiniaceae; genus Buchnera; species Buchnera aphidicola. The sequence goes on from NZ_LR217700.1 coordinate 324,293, forward strand.
GAAAAATAATGAATACAATCCTAAAAAAATCGAATTATTTGTTCAAAATTATTGGTATAAAAAAAAAATATTTTCTGTTAAAGAAAACAAAGAAAAAGAAAAATTCTATTGTTTACCTATGATTCCCTACCCTTCAGGGAAATTACACATGGGACATGTAAGAAACTATACAATTAGTGATGTTATTGCTCGTTATCAAAGAATGTTAGGAAAAAATGTATTACATCCTATTGGATGGGATGCTTTTGGATTACCTGCTGAAGAAACTGCAATAAAAAATAAAATTTCACCTAAAAAATGGACATTTCATAATATTTCTATAATGAAAAAACAATTACAGTCATTAGGATTTAGTTATGATTGGGATAGAGAAATTACAACATGTAAACCAGAATACTACAAATGGGAACAATCTTTTTTTATAAAATTATTTAAAAAAAATTTAGTATATAAGAAAAAAACTTTAGTTAATTGGTGTGAATTTGATAAAACAGTACTAGCAAATGAACAATCTCAAAATGGAGTATGTTGGAGATGTGGATCAAAAATTAAATTAAAAAAAATATCACAATGGTTTATTAAAATTAAAAAATATGCAAATACTTTATTAAAAGATTTAAAACTATTAGACAAATGGCCTAAAGAAGTAATTTCAATGCAAAAAAATTGGATAGGAAAATCAAAAGGTATTCAAATAAAATGTAAGGTATATAATATAAATTATTTTTTAAAAATATATACTACAAAACCTGAAACTATAATGGGTATAACATTTTTTGCAATATCAATACATCATCCATTAATTAATGAATTTCTTAAAAATAATATTCAAATCAATCAATTTTTAAAAAATAATCCAGATATAATAAATACTAATTTTCAAAATAACAATAGTTTAATTGGAGTTAATACAAATTTATTTATATTACATCCTTTAACTCAAGAAAAAATACCCTTATGGATAACTAATTATGTAAAACATGATTATGCTTCTGGAGCAATTATGGCTGTTCCTTGTAATAGCAAAATAGATTATTTATTTGCTAAATTAAATAATATACCTATCAAATTAATATTTTCTGATTCTACTAAAAATAATCAAGAAAAATATTTAATTAATAGTTTAGAATTTAATGGATTGACTATATTAGAAGCGCGTAAAACTATTTTCAATGTTTTAATATCTAGAAAAATAGCAAAATCATGTACATATTATAAAATAAAAGATTGGTGTATTTCTAGACAAAGATATTGGGGAGCCCCAATACCTATGATAACTAATCACAAAAATAAAATAATTCCAGTAGAAGAAAAAAAATTGCCAGTAATTTTACCTAATTATATATATCAAGACAATAAACCAAAATCATTACTATCATATAAAAATTGGTTAAAAATTAAAATATCTGGAAAAAATGCAACCAGAGAAACTGATACATTTGATACATTTATGGAATCTTCATGGTATTATGCAAGATACACTAATCCCAAATTTAAAAAAGATATTTTAGATTCAAAATCAACAAAATACTGGTTACCAGTAGATCAATATATTGGCGGAATTGAACATGCTGTTATGCATTTAATATATTTTCGTTTTTTTCATAAATTATTATATGATTTTGGGTATGTAAACTCTAAAGAACCGGTAAAAAAATTAATTTGTCAGGGAATGGTAATAATTGATTCGTTTTATACCTATAATAATGACGGAAGTAAAGAATGGTTATCACAATCTAAATTAAGCATTACTCGTAATATTTATGGAAAAATTATTAAAGTTTCAAAAAAAAACTGTTTAAATAAAATCATCTATGCCGGAAAAATAAAAATGTCAAAATCAAAAAATAATGGTATAGATCCAGATAAAATTATAAAAAAATATGGCGCTGATACATTACGTTTATTTTTGATGTTTGCCGCTCCAATAAATACATCACTAGAATGGAATTCTACTAGTATTATTGGAATGTATAGATTTTTAAAAAAAATATGGAATTTCACCCATACAGTTAATTTAAAAAAAAGAAAAAATATATCCAAAAAACACAGTTATGATCAAGAAAAAATAAAATACAATTTAAATAAAACAATTATTAATGTTACTAATGATATTGACAAAAAAACTTCATATAATACTGCTATAGCTCATATAATAAAATTCCTTAACTATATTATAAAACTATATAATAAAAAAAGAATAGATGAAAAAAACCTAAAAATATCTTTAGAAACCATTATAAAGATGTTATATCCTTTTACACCACATATTTGTTTTATATTATGGAGAAAAATAAAAAATAAAAAAAATAATATTGATACAGAAAGCTGGCCAAAACCTATTAATAAATTAATTATACAAGATACTTATACTCTAATAATTCAAATTAATGGAAAAAAAAGAAATTTTATAAAAATAAAAAATAATCTATCAAAAAAAGAAATTATTAAATTAATTTTAATTAAAAAAGAGATAAAAAAATATTTTTATAATATGATTATTAAAAAAATAATTTTTATACCATATAAAATTATTAATTTTGTTTTATTAAAAAAAAATTCATTATAATTTAATTGTTTTCTACTAAAAAGATAATCTATGTTTACAGATACTATAAATTTAAAAAGTTATATTAATAATAAAAAAATATTTACATATATTATTTTAGAATCTGAATATATTTTTATAAAAAAAAACAAAAATATTATTTTAAATAATATAAAAAAAAAATATAATATTATAAAAAAAGAGTTAATTATAAATAATAATAATGATTGGAATCGTATTTTTGAAAAATTTAAAAAACAAGATTTATTTAAAAAAAAAAAAATTTTTAGCATAACTATTTATGATTCAATTATGTCTATAAATCTACAAAATAAAATGAAGCAAATAGAATTTTACTCTCAAAATAATATTATAAAAATTTTTTGTTTTCCAAATTTATATTATAACTTTCTATGTAAAAAATTTTTTTATAGTTATTTTAAAAATACTAGTGTAGTAATAAATAACTCTTTATCCTATGTAAATAATATAAAATATTGGATTAATGATACTATAAAAAAAAGAAAAAACTCTATGACTTTAGAAGCAAAAAATTTTTTTTTAAAAAATATATATATCAACAAACAATATTTTATAAATTTATTAAAAAATATAATTTTATTATATCCTAATACTCTTATTACAAAAAAAATGATATATAAATATTATAAAAAAACTCAAATATTAAATTATAATGACTGGATTAAATCAATTATTTATAATGAAAAAGAAAAATCAATTCAAATATTAAAAATTCTAAAAAAACAAAAATATGATTTTGTAACATTAATACGCGCATATAAAGAATTAATATACATGATTTTATATAAACAAGATTTAGGAAATAAATTTATTAATGTTAATAAAACAAATAAAATAAATCCAATTTTATTAAATCATTTAATAAAAAATAATTCTACCGATATAATTCAATTAACATTAAAAATACTTAAGAAAATAGAATTATGTATTCAAAAAAATCAAAAAAAAAATATCTGGATGCATTTAAAAACACTATCAATTATTTTTAATTAAAATTAAATATTTAATAAAAATACTTATATAAGAGAAAAGTATAATGATATATATCTTAAATTTATCAGGATTAAAATGTCCTGATGTAATATTAACATTAAGAAAAAAAGTCAGAAAAACAAAAAAAAGAGGGAAAATTCTAGTTATAACTAATGACAAATTTAGTAATAAAGATATTATCTTCTTTTGTCGATTTATGAAACATAAATTATTATCTAGTTCACTAAAATATATTCCATATCAACATCTTATAAAAATAAAAAAAAAAAAATATTAAAAATTATTTAATAAAAATAAATTTAATTAAATATTTATTAATATATTTAAAATCCGACGTAATGGTTCTGCAGCACCCCATAATAATTGATCTCCTATAGAAAAAGCAGATAAATATTTTTTCCCTATATTCATTTTTTTTATTCTTCCTATTGGAATGTCTAATGTACTTGAAACTTTTAAAGGGTTTAATTGATTTATTGTAGAATCAAAATCATTTTTAATAACTTTGACCCATTTATTATGAGAAATAATTAATGATTTAATTTCTTTTATCGAAATATCACAGTTTAATTTAATAGTAAAGGCTTGACTATGACATCTTAAAGAAGGAACTCTAACACATACTCCATCAATAGGAATATTTTTTTTAGAATCTAAAATTTTATTTGCTTCTACTGAACCTTTCCATTCTTCTTTTGTTTGTCCATTATCCATTAATTTATCAATCCACGGAATTAAATTCCCTAGTAATGGAGATTTTATTTTTTTTTCAGAAAAATTTATTCTATTTAAAGAACAAGTAAATATTTTTTCTATTTCTAGAATAGATTTTTTTGAAGAAACTAAATAACTGGATATATTTTTATAAACAAATCCTATCTGTTCTAATAATTCTAACATTGATTTAGATCCACTACCTGAAACAGATTGATACGTAGCAACAGAAATCCAGTCAATAAGATTATGAGAAAATAAACCTCCTAAAGCCATTAACATAAGACTAACAGTACAATTTCCACCTACAAAAGTCTTAATCCCTTTATTAATACCTGATTGTATAGAACTAAAATTAACTGGATCTAATACAATAATTGATTTTTTATTCATTCTCAAAAAAGAAGATGCATCAATCCAATAACCCTTCCAACCAAAATTCTTTAATTTTGAATAAATATATCGTGTATATTTTTCTCCTTGACATGAAACAATAATATCTAATGTAACTAAATAATCAATATTATATGCATCTTCTAAATTAGAGGAAACACAATTTAATACTTTTGGAGACTTGCCATTAAACTGAGATGTAGTAAAAAAAACTGATCGAAAATTAAAAAAATCATTTTTTTTCTGTAAACGATCTAATAAAACTGATCCAACCATACCTCTCCATCCAATAAAACCAACCAATTTTTTCATAAATCCTCTTTATATGTTAAAAATTATACTTTATTTATTAAAAATATAATTTTTATATAAAAATATAATTTTTATATTTTTAATAAAAGTTAATAAAATTATTAATTATCTATAAAAAATATTTATTATAAATATTTGTTTAAAATCATTAAAATAATAATTATTATACTATATAAGTAATTTATTTGTTATAAAATTAAAAAAAACTAATATTTTTTATTAAAAATTAATATATAAAAATAAAGTTATATTTTATATAATTTTAATACTATATATTAATTTACATATTTAAATTCATTTATTAATATATATCAATAATATTGTTAATATAATTAATATAAAATATTATATTTAAAATTTATATTGTAGTAAAATATTGAATATATATTATAATTATTATTATAATTAAAAAAATTTTATTATAAATAAAATGTATTTTTATATAAATTATAAAATTAACTATTAGTATTAAAATACTAGTATAATATTAAATATGTTTTTACATGCTTATTTAAGGAAAAAAAATGATACATATGAAAGATATTGATTTAGAAAATAAAAGAGTGTTTATTAGATTAGATTTAAATGTTCCAATAAAAAATAAAAAAATAATATCTAGTGAACGTATTGATCGTTCTATTCCAACTATTAAATTAGCATTAAAAAAAAATGCAAAAATTATACTAGCTTCCCATTTAGGGAGACCTAAAGAAGGTCAATACGAAAAAAAGTTTTCTCTATTTCCAGTATTTGAATATTTAAAAAAAAAATTATCAGGAATAAAAATAACATTTTCTAAAAACTATTTAAAAGGTATTAAAATAAAATCTAATGAAATTGTTGTATTAGAGAATGTAAGATTTAATTATGGAGAAATAAAAAATAATATAGATCTATCTAAAAAATATTCTAATTTATGTGATATTTTTGTTATGGATGCTTTTGCAACAGCGCATAGAATAGAATCTTCAACATATGGTATTTGTGATTTTGTAAAAAAAGCATGTATCGGTCCATTATTATATTCAGAAATAAAAATATTAAAAAGTATATTTAATAAACCATTACATCCTATAGTTACAATAGTAGGTGGAGCAAAAGTATCAACAAAATTTAAATTATTAAATACATTACTAAAAATTACAGATACTATGTTAGTAGGAGGAGGAATCGCAAATACATTTATCTCTATACATTACTCCATAGGTAAATCTCTCTATGAAAAAAGTTTTCAAGAAAAAGCAAAAGAATTATGTGAAACTAATAAAATATTATTACCCGTTGATTCTCGTGTTGGTAAATCATATTCTATAAAATCAGAATCAAAAACAAAATCAATATCAAATATATTACCAAATGAAGAAATATTAGATATAGGAGATAAAACAATAGAAAATTATAAAAAAGTAATAAAAAAAGCAAAAACAATAATTTGGAATGGACCTATGGGTGTTTTTGAATTTCCAAATTTCAGAAAAGGAACAGAAAAAATTGCTAAATCTATTGCAAATAGTTCCTCTTTTTCTATTGCTGGAGGAGGTGATACTATAGCTGTAATTGAATTATTTAATTTAAAAAATAAAATTTCTTATATTTCTACAGGAGGGGGGTCTTTTCTAAAATTTATAGAAAATAAAACATTACCAATTCTTGATAAATTAAAAAATTTTAAAACTACTACATAAAAATAATTTACAAATATTTAATAAAATATTTTTATATTCATAAAATAGGAAAAAATATCATGTATAAGATTTTAGATCTTATTAAACCCGGTGTATTAAATTCTGATGAAGCTAAAATTATATTTTCTTTAGCTAAACAAAATAAATTTGCTATACCTGCTATAAATTGTATTAGTACAGATTCAATAAATAGCGCTTTAGAAGCGGCTTCAAAAGAAAGATCTCCGATAATTATACAATTTTCTTATGGAGGATCTGAATTTATAAGTGGTTTAGGTTTACAAAAAAAAGGACATAAAAATGCAGTGATAGGATCAATATCAGGAGCAAAACATGTTCATTTAATATCAAAATATTATAATGTTCCAGTTATATTACATACTGATCATTGTGATTTTAATCATTTACCATGGATTAACGGATTATTAAAAGAAGGGGAGAAATTTTTTAAACGATATGGTCGTCCTTTATTCTCATCTCATATGATAGATTTATCAAAAGAAGAAATTCAAAAAAATATAAACATTTCATCTGAATACTTAAAAAAATTAACTCATTTAAATATGATTCTAGAAATGGAATTAGGTTGTACTGGAGGAGAAGAAGACGGAATAGATAATACAAATATTAATAAAAAATTATTATATACTGATACAAGAGATATTCATTTTGCTTTTAATAAATTAAACAAAATTAGTGATAATTTTATTATTGCTGCATCATTTGGAAATATTCACGGAGTATATAAACCAGGAAAAATACAACTAAAACCTTCAATATTAAAAAAAGCACAAAAGTATATAAGTTTAGTTAATAAATTACCAAAAAATCCTTTAAATTTTGTTTTTCATGGTGGATCAGGAACAGACATATTAGATATTAAAAAATCTATTAATTATGGAGTTATTAAATTTAATATTGATACAGATATACAATGGAATTATTGGAAAGGTGTATTAGATTTTTACTTAGATAACAAAGAACACTTAAAAAGTCAATTAGGAAATAAAATTAGTGAAAATGAACCAAATAAAAAATATTATGATCCTAGAGTATGGTTACGAAATGCGCAAAAATATTCTATAAAATATTTAAAAAAAATTTTTACTATATTAAATTCACATAATAAATTATAAATATTATAAATATATATTTTTATTATAAAAAAAAATCATGATATATTATGTATCATTTTTATAATTTAAAATAATAAATATTAATATTACTTATATCAATTAAATATATAAATATTTAACTATATAAATAATTTTAAAATTAATTAAATTAATAAATTATTTTTTATTACTATCATTAAATAAAAATATTTATTTTAGATAATCTATAAAAAGTAGAAAATGTGCAAAAAAATTTTGTCATAAAAAAAATAATAGAAAAATTACATATAATAGATTATGTTAATAATATAGGTTTTTGTTTTTTATGGGGTAAACAAACAATTTTATCTTATCTAATTAATTTATTTTTTGCTGTTATTGTAATAACTATTGGTTTTTTTATTAGCCAGTTATTTGCAACTATAGCTAAAAAATTATTATCTTTACGTCATATAGATAATACAATTTCTGGGTTTTTATCTACTTTAGCTCGATATATCGTAATTACATTTGCATTTATTATAGCTTTAGGGCAAATAGGAGTACAAACAAATTCAATAATTACTATTATAGGAACTGCTGGAATGGCAGTAGGATTAGCATTACAAGGATCATTGTCTAATTTTGCAGCTGGCGTACTATTAGTCTTATTAAGACCCTTAAGAACAAATGAATATGTTAATTTAGGTAATGCTGCCGGAACTGTATTAAATATACATATATTTTATACAACATTAAAAACACTAGATGGAAAAATTATTGTTATTCCTAACGGAAAAATTGTTGCTGGTAATATTGTAAATTATTCGCGTGAACCAATACGTAGAAATCAATTTATTATTAATGTTGCATATGATTCTGATGTAGATTTAGTAATTTCAGTACTACAAAATGTTCTTGACAATGAAGAACGAGTTTTAAAACATCCAGGTAATTTTATTGGATTAAATGAATTTTCACCTTCATCATTAAAATTTGTTGTAAAATGCTGGTGTCATACTAAAGAACTAAATTTAGTATACTCAGAATTAATGTTAAAATTTAAAAAGGCATTAGATAAACACAATATTACTGTACCTTATCCAAAAATGGATATTTATTTATATAAAAAAATATATAAAATATTAAAAAAAAACAAAAAAAAATAGAAAGAAAGAAAAAATAATATATAATCAAAAAAAGTTAGGCGTAGAATTAAATTTTTCTACGCCAAAAAAAATAATATTCATTATATCTTAAAACTATATGTTAAAAATATATCAATCAAATCAAATAAATTTTCTTTTAAAAAAAATTTGTACAAAAATTATGACAAATAAAAATAAAAATATTTTTATTGAAGAAATATTTTTAATTGATAATTTAAATACAAAAAAATGGATAGAAATATATATTTCTAAAAATAAAAATATTAGTATAAACATAAAATATTTAATTATTTCAAAATTTTTTATAAGTTTAATGAGAAATATAAATAATAAAAAAAAATATCAAATTCCTATTTTATTTAAAAAAAAAAGTTTACAATGGATTTTAATGTCCATTATAAGAAATAAAAAAAAATGTTTATTTTTAAAAAAACATGGTATATTTTATAATAATTTTGAATTTTGTTCATATATGGCAAATATTTTTATTAAATATATTTTTTTTAAACCTGAATTAATATATATATGGGAAACAGAAAAAAAAAATAATTCTTCTAAAATATTATACACATGGCAAAAAAAATTATGGAAATTAATAATAAAAAAAATAAAAGATTTAAAAGAAAATAACTTTACTGAAATAATTAATAATTTTTTAAAAAACAAAGAGTATCTTTCTAAAATAATACCCAAAAAAATATTTATACTATCTTTTTCTCCAATAGATCCATTTATAAATTTTATTATACATATAATTAAGAATATTACTTCAATATATTTATTTCAATACAAAATATATGACAAAGAAAAAAAAAATGTAAATTCTAATCTTGTTTTTTTAAAAAAAATAAATATTTTACTTAAAAAAAAAAACGATAAACAATCATTATTGTGTAAAAAAAAATTTTTTTTTAATAAACCTCATACAAAAAAAATTTTATCTGTCCTACAATATAATTTATTTAATAAATCACTTTATAAAAAAAATATAAAAAAAAAATTTTATATAAGTGATAAATCTATATTTATACATAAATGTTACTCACACTTACAAGAAATTCAAATATTATACACGCATATAATTAATATATTAAACTCCGATAAAAAAATTAAACCGCATAATATTCTTATTACAACAAATAATATAAATCCATATTTATATTATATAAATCAAATATTTTCTTCCTTTTTACCTAATAATTCTTCTATTTACAATTCTAATATTAATATCTTAAAAAAAAATATTTTACTAATAATACAAAAAATATTACAAATTAAAAGAAATCGTTTTAACTATTCTTGGGTATTATCTTTATTAGATGAAAAATTATTAAGAAAAAAATTTTTCATAAAATCTGATGATATTAAAATTATTTATAAATATATATCAGATTTAAATGTTCGATTTGGTTTTAATAAAGATCATTTTAAAAAAATGTCCATTACTGATATGAACACGTATTCATGGAGCTATGCAATAAAAAGAATTACAGTTGGATTTCTATTACAAGGAAAATATTCTATATGGAATAATATATCTATATATAATATTTCTTCTAATAAAAATAATATACTATTAGGAAATTTTATTGATTTAATTACTAAATTACAAAAATTAAGAAAAAAAATATTAAATAAAAAATTATTAAAAAATTGGTTAAATATTATTCCACAGATAATAAAAGAATTTTTTTATATACCTATAAAATATAAAGTATTTTTTTTTAAACTAGAAAATATATGGAAAAAAATTATATCAACTGGAATTACTATGAATTATTTAAATAAAATATCAATTGATATTTTGTTACAACAATTCTTTAAATATAATTTTTCATTATATGAAAAAGATAAATTTATGTCTGGATATATTAATGTTATGAACTTAAATAAAATAAGAATGATACCTTTTAAAATGATCTGTATAATAGGTTGTAATCAAGAAAATATCTCTATATTTAACAAGACAGATATATTAAATCTAATTAATAGTAAAATCTATCAAAAAAATAAAAATATTTTTTTTGAAACAATTATATCAGCTCAAAAATATTTACTTTTAAGTTATACAAAAAATACAATGATAGAAAATAAGAATTATCCATCAAATTATATTACTGATATTATTTATTATATAAAAAAAAATTTTTATATTAAAAAAAAAGAAAAATATAAAAAACATACAATTAACATTATTAATAAAGTATATATAAATAACAAAAATAAATTAAATAATTTTTATTTAATAGATACAAAATTAGAAAAATTTTCCAAAAAAAAAAATAACATAAAAAAATATAAAAAAATTAATTTTACTATTAAAAAAAATATCAAAATAAAAGAATTAATAAATTTTTGGAAAAATCCAATTCAGTATTTTTTTAAAAAAAATTTAAACATACATATTTTAAACGATATAAAAAATAAGTTATCAAAAGATGAATTATTCTCTATACAACCATTAGATAAACATAAAATAAAAAATAAAATACTAAAATATTTTTTGTTAAAAAAACAAACTAAAAATTTATTTAAAAAATTTCAATTAAAAAATCAACTACCACCCGGTAATATAGGAAAAATATTATGGAAAAAAGAAGAAAAAAAAATGCATATTTTATCTGATCAAATTAATAAAATTACAAATTCTCCTAAAGAAATTAATTTTAATTTAAAAATAAAAAAATATAAATTATCAGGAAAAATCAAAAAAATTAATAAAATAATTTTAGTTCGATGGTGTACGAATAAAATTAATTACAAAGAAATAATCTCCTTATGGATAGAGCACATAATCTGTTGTATTTTAAAAAAAAAAAATACAAGTATTTTGTTAGGAACTAATAATTCTAATTTAAAATTTTCTTTTTTAAAAAAAAAAAAAGCTGAAAAATATTTAGAAAAATATATTCAAGGATATATAGATGGATTAAAAAAACCATTATTAATATTAAAATCTGGAATTATTTGGTTACAATCAATATATTTCAAAAAATTTAATATCATTAAAAATGATAAATATACTCTAAATATTGCAAAAAAAAATTTTCTACAAGAATGGAATGGAAATTTATTCCGTGAAGGTGAAAAAAATAATATCTATATAAAAAAGTTAATTTCAAAAATAAATCCTATAATTATGAACAAAATATGCCATACTTGCAAATATTGGTTATTACCTATCTTTAAAAATACTACTATAAAGAAATATCATATAATTTAATCATTAATTAAATTATTAATTTATATGATTAATGAGAAATAATATGAAATATATACCTTTTAATATAAAAAAAATACCAAATAATGGTATTACTTTAATAGAAGCATCAGCGGGGACTGGAAAAACATCTTCTATTATTTGTTTATATTTACGATTAATTTTAAATTTAGGAATAAAAAAAAAATATTCACATCCTTTATCAATAAATAAAATACTAATAGTTACATTTACTGAATCATCAAAAAATGAATTAAAAAAAAGATTATATAAAAAAATTTGTCAATTATATGACATATGCACTAAAAAAAAAGAAAAAAATAATGAATTATTAGATATAATAAAAGATATTAAAAATTTTAAAAAAACAATTAAATCATTAGAAAAAATAAAAAAAAATATTGATTTAATTATGATATATACACTGCATGGATTTTTTAGACATATATTATTAGAACAAAAATTTTTTTGTCAACAAATAATACATAAAAAAATATTATCCAATATAATAAAAATACAAATTGAATCTACAAAAGATTTTTGGAGAAAATATGTATATATTACTAATAAACAAATAGTTAAAATAATCATAAAAAAATGGAAAACACCACAACAATTTTTTAAATATATAAATATATGGTTAAATCAAAAAAATATACAATTTAAATATAATTTTCCAAAAAATACTAATTTAATTAAACAGTTTAATAATATTATTTTAATTATAAAAAAAACAAAAAAAATATGGAAAAAAAAAAAAAGAAAAATAAAAAATTTAGTGAAAAATATTAATCTTAACAAAAGAATATATAATAAAAAAAATTTAAAAGTATGGTATGAAAAAATAAACAAATGGTCTCAAAGTAAAAAAGAAGATTGTTCGATTCCTAGAATCTTACAATATTTTCAATATAAAAAAATACAAACAAACAAACTATTAAAAAATTCTACTAAATATATTTTTTTTAGATATACAGAAAAAATGTTTATTAAATATAATTTATTTTTTGAATATTTTATTTATTTTGCTTTAAAAACTATTCCAAAAATAATCAAAAGAAAAAAAAATGAAAAAAATGGATTAGAATTTAATGATTTAAATAAAATAATGTGGAAACAAATAAAATTAAAAGATTCTATTATAAAAAAAAATATTCTAAAAAAATATACTGTCACTATAATCGATGAGTGTCAAGATATTGATGATACTCAATTTAATATATTTTATTCATTGTATAATAATAAAAAAAATAAATCACTTATTTTAATTGGAGATCCTAAACAATCTATATATAGTTTTAGAGGAGCTAATATATTTCTATATTTAAAATTTAAAAAGAAAATAAAAAAATATTTTTTTTTAAAAAAAAATTTTCGTTCATCTAAGAATATCGTTGAAGGAACTAATATATTATTTTCTCAAATTAAAAAACCGTTTATTTTTAAAGAAATTAATTTTCAATCATCAATTACATATACAAAAAACAAAAATATTCAATTTACTATTAATAATATTCAACAACCAGCATTTCAATTTATTTTTGAAAATAAAAAAACAATAACTAAAAAAGAATATTATTCATGGATTTCCAAAGAATGTGCATATTCAATATTTAAATGGTTATCTAATAAATCTAAAAAAAAATCTTTTATTACATTAAAAAATAAAAAAAAACGTTTAATTCAACCTAATGATATAGCAATTTTAGTAAAAAATAAGTATGAAGCATTAATTATTCAAACAGAATTAAAAAAAAAAAAAATTAAAGCAATTTATACATCTCACAAAAACAATATTTTTCAAACAGCAGAGACAAAAGAAGTAATATGCATCCTTGATTCTATAATTGATTTATCAAATGAATTAAAATTTCAGAGATTATTAATCACAGAAATATTCAAAAAAAATATTTATGATATCTATTTAATAAACCAAAAAAAAGAATTGTATTTTTCTTTATTAAACAAATTAAAAAAATACTATATAATTTGGAATACATTAGGTATTTCAAAAATGATAATGAAAATAATAATTGATTTCGACATACAAGATTCTTCTGTTTCTTTAAAAGAAAATAGTATTAATGTACAAAATATTATTATATTAGCTGAAGTATTAGAAAAAAAAAACCAAGAAATAAAAAACAAATTTTTATTAATAGTATGGTTAAAAAAAAAATTTTTACAAGATAGTCTAGAAGAGAATAATAAACTATATAAAAAAAAATATAATAATATTTCAGATAAAAAATATGTAAAAATAATTACTGTATATAAATCAAAAGGATTAGAATATCCAATAATATGGATTCCCTTCTTTAGTGCTTCTCAAATAAAAAATAATAATATGTTTTTTTGTAAAAAAAAAATGACGAATATAATCAACTTAAAAGATAAAAAAAAAAGTTATCAACTATCTTTTCAAGAAAAGTTATCAGAAGAAATTCGTTTACTTTACGTTGCATTAACAAGAAGTATACTACATTGTAGTATAGGAATGGCGGTAATTAAAGAAAAAAAAAATAAAAAAATTTATACTAATTTTCATACAAATAGTCTTGGTTTTTTAATACAGAAGGGTAAAAAACTAAGTTTTGATGGTCTAAAAAAAGAACTTGATAATAAAAAAAAAAATATAGAAATTTTTTCAATAAAAAAACCAACAAAAAAATTAATAAAAAAAAATATAATAATATGTAAAAAAAAATCTTTAAAAAAAAATAAAATATTTATCCCTAAATTATTAAAAAAAATAAAAAATCCCTGGACTAAAATAAATTTTTCTAAAATTGTTAAGTATAATTTATGTAAAAAAAAAAATAATACTTTAATAGATATTGAAAAAAATAAAATTATATTTAATACAAGTAAAAATATATCTTCTAAAATAAATATTTATAAATTACCATCAGGAAAAGAATATGGGATATATTTACATAATATTCTAAAAAAAATAAAATTTTCAAATACAAAAAATATAAAAAAAATTATTAGTAAACTAAACTTCATATCATTATCTAAAATATGGATAAAAAAATTATATAACTGGATATGTATATTTATATCTTCATCATTAAATAATGATAAATTACAATTAAATCAATTAAAAGAAAAAGAATATAAAAAAGAAATAAGTTTTATAATTCCAATAAAAAAAAACATTAATATAGATACATTAAATAAAATTATAAAAAATTTTGATCCTTTATCTAAAAAATGTAATAATATTAAATTTAAAAATATTTCTGGAATACTCACGGGAACTATAGACATAGTATTTTTATGGAAAAAAAAATATTATATTATAGATTATAAATCTAATTATTTGGGACCAAATAATCATGATTATACTCAGAATAAAATTAAGAAAGAAATGATTAAATATCGTTATGATATTCAATATCAATTATATAGTTTAGCTATTCACCGTTTTCTCAAAGTGAAAATAAAAAAATATAATTACAAAATACATTTTGGAGGGGTATTTTATTTATTTCTTAGAGCGTTTGATGATCAAAAAAATTCTGGTATATATTTTATTAAACCTTCTTTTTCATTAATTAATAATTTAGATAAACTTTTTTCTGGAAAATTTTATGATACATAAAAATAAAAAAAAATTTTTTAATATAATACTTAATGCAAAAGAGAAAAATATTATTCATTGTGTAAATTTTTATTCTTGTTATAATAAAAATTTTTTCAACTACTCTGAAGAAATAATACTGGTAATCTTATTTTTAAGTTATTCCATATACTATGGTCATAGTTGTTTGCCAATAAAAATATTTAAAAATAAAAAATATTTTAAAAAAAAAAATAAATTTTTTTTTAAATTACTAATATTGGTTAGTAAAAAAAATAAAAAATGGTTTGAAAAAGTAATTAATAGCAGGTCATGTAGTAATGGAACACAAAAAACTCCATTAGTTTTAGATGGAGAATATATTTATATATATAAATATTGGTATTCTGAAAATAAAATAATTGAATTTATTTATAATCAAAATTTAAAATTTAGTAAAAATTATTTTAAAAAATACAAAAAATTAATTAATAAATATTATCCAAAAAAAATTGATTATATTCAAAAAATAACTATACAAAAAGCTTTATCAAATTATATATTTTTTATCACGGGCGGGCCTGGAACAGGAAAAACATACATATTAGCATATTTTATATTAATTTTAATAAACTCTACAAAGAAAAAAATTAATATTCAATTATCAGCTACAACAGGAAAAGCAGCAACAAAATTAACTCAATCTATATTTAATATTTTAAATAAAGAAAATATTAATAAAAAAAATAAAATATCTTTTCCTGAAATTGGAATTACTCTTCATAATTTATTTAATATTCAAAAAGAAACAAATCAATGTAATAAAAAAAATAATAAAAAAAAAAAAACAATAGACATACTAATAATAGATGAATCATCTATGATTGATTTAAATATAATGGATATTATTGTTACTAATACAAGCAGAAAAACAAAAATAATTTTTATAGGAGATATTAATCAATTACCTTCAATAGAAGTTGGGTCAGTGTTACAAGAATTATGTTATAACAAAAAAAAAAATATTTATAATAAAATCATAAAAAAAAATTATATATCTGTTTTAAAAAAAAAATATAGATTTAAAAAAAAATCTGGTATTAATTTACTTGTAAAAACAATAGAAAATAATCAATATAATAATATATATAAAATTTATAGGAAAAATTTTTCTGACATTATCTGGAAAAAATTAAAAACAAAAGAAAATTATTTTAATATGTTACAAAATATAAAAAAATATTATACTAAATATTTAGAATATATTATTAAAACAAATAAACCTAAAAAAATAATAAAAAAATTTAATAAATATAGAATTTTATGTACAGTAAATAAAGGTTTATTTGGAACAAATAAAATAAATAAATATTTAGATTCATGGTTTATAAAAAAAATAAATAAAAATAATAATAATAAAATAAAACAACCATTTTATCATGGTAAACCAATTTTAATTAAAAAAAATAATAAATCATTAAAAATAATGAATGGAGATATTGGAATTTGTTTGTATATTGATAAAAAAATAAAAATATATTTTTTATTACCAAATAATAAACTAAAAATAATTGATCCTAGAATATTGTTTAATTATGAATCAGCTTGGTCTATGACCATACATAAATCACAAGGATCAGAATTTTCATCAGTTCAAATAATTATTCCAAACTATTTTTTAAAAATATTATGTAGAGAATTATTTTATACTGCTATTACAAGAGCTAAAAAAAAAATAACAATATATGGATCTGTTAAAATAATATATAATATTATTAAAAATAAACAAAAAAGATTTTCTGGTTTAAATAAAAAAATTATTTCATTGAATTAAAATTATTATTAAAATTATGGTTGCGGGGGTTGGATTTGAACCAACGACCTTCGGGTTATGAGCCCGACGAGCTACCTGACTGCTCCACCCCGCTATCAATTTTAAATATTATAACATAAATATAAATATAAACAAATCTTTTTTATAAATAAATATTTATATATATTTTATACATATAAAAATACATAAATATTTTTTAAAAAATATATATTTTATTATATAATAAAAATTATAATTGTAATAAAATTTATAATTAAAATTTATATTAATGAAATTTATTAAGATGTTTTTCAAAACAGGAATAAAATTATGAATCCCTTAAAAAGAAGAAAATCAAGAGAAATGGCTATACAAGCAATATACTCTTGGCAAATATCAAAACAAATAATTATATCAGAAATTAAAAATTATGTAATAAAAGAAAATAAAGATTTTTTATCAGACAAACAATATTTTAATGAAATTGTTACAGGAGTAATTCAAAATGTTAATTACTTAGATAGTATAATTAATCCAGTTTTATCAAAAAAAAATAAAAAAATAGATCAAATAGAAAAAGCAATACTTAGATTATCTTCTTATGAAATTATGCAACGTTTAGATGTTCCAGATAAAGTAGTTATAAATGAAGGAATAGAATTAGCTAAAAAATTTGGATCAAAAACTAGTCATAAATTTATTAATGGTGTATTAGATGCATTAATGTCAAAAAAAAATTTAAATTTACTTAAATAAAAAATTAATATAAAAAACTATTCTTTTTATATAAAAATAAAATATATAATAAATTTATTATTGATTTTTATTTTTTATTACAATTTACTATATTTAAAAAAAATGAAAAAATGGAACATAAAATTTGCAAAATCTACTGCAAAAAAATTAAATATAAATATGAGTCAAAAACATTGGAAAATTATTTTTTGTATGAGAAAATTTTATAAAAAATATAATTTAACACCAACAATAAGAATGTTACTAAAATACATGAAAAAAAAAAAAATATTCTTGACTAGTCAAGATTTATTTATCCTTTTTCCAAAAGGATTCATGAAAAATGCTAGTCAAATATCGGGATTACCAAAAAATCAAAATTGTTTTTAAAAAAAAATATTCATTATTTCTAATATTAATAGATAATAACAAACTAATCAAAAAAACAATAAAAATAGAAAAAAAAAACATAATACGTGACCATTTTTTAAGGGAAAATAAAAAAATATTTCCAATAATAGAAAAAATAAACCATAAAAAAATAAAAAAATTTGTATAAAAACAATAAAAAAAATTTACATAACTAAAATAATATAGTAAAAAATTTAAAAAAAATACATTTATAATACAAAAAGAAATACAATTTTTAGTATATAAAAAACCATATAATATTGAAATAGTTGGAATTTCTGCAGATTTATAATCTCTATATCTAAATATTGTTATAGAGTAAAAATGTGCAATTTGCCAAAAAATAAAAATCAAAAATAAAATTAAACAACATCCATTTAATTCTTTATTTACAGATAAATAACCAATTATAGGCGGTAAAGATCCAGAAATACCGCCAATTAAAATTGAATATAATGATCTTCTTTTCAAAAGAAATGAATAAAAAATAACATAAAAAAAAACACCTACAAAAGCAATTATAGTACATGATAAACTTACATAAATATAAAAAATATATATACCAAAAAAAAACAAAAAACAGGCTATTAAAAATATTATAACTAGTAATTTCTTACTAGTATTAATACATAATATCCTGTTTTTTGTGCGATTCATTATTTTATCTAAATCTCTATCAATAATATTATTTAATATACAAGATGAAGAAATTATACTTATAATTCCAAGTATTATTTTAAAAAATAAAATTTTCAATAAATTTCCGCGAGAAGCTAAAAAAAAACCTCCTGATAAACTAATTAAATTACCTAGAATAATACCCGGTTTAACTAATTCTAATTTATTTATTATCTTAAAATTTTTCAAAAAATAAAGTAAATTTAATTTTAATGATTTAAATGATCGAAAATCCATAAAGATCCTATACTAATTATAGCAATAATAACACTAGTAAAAATTAATGATAATATAATAAAAAAGTTTTTTTGAGAAAAATTAATACCTATAAAATATTTGAAATAAAGAAAAATTTGTAAAATTATCAAAAATAAAAAATAATATTTATAATTACTTATAGTTAATAAATGATCATTTAAAATAAAAAAATAAAAAATAATAAAAAATAAAGAAATAATAAAACCAATAAAAAAATTTTTTTTTATAAAAAATATAAAATTATTAATTAATATATTTTTTTTTCTTGATAACATTATTAAAAACTCCAAATATACAATATTATACTTTTAATTATCGAAAATAAACACACATAATTAATACTATCCAAATAATATCTAAAAAATGCCAAAACAAACAAAAACAAACTAAAGAAGAACGAACTACATCAATTAAATCAAAAATAAAAATCTGAAAAAATAAAATTAATATCCATAATAAACCACAAAAAACATGCAATCCATGCATTCCTAATAAAACAAAAAAAGAAGAAAGATATCCATTAGAAAAAGGATAAAATCCTTTATTAAAAAGATTTAAAAATTCAAAAAACTCTAATCCGACAAAACAACTTCCTAAAAAAAATGTAATAAATAAAAAAATTAAAATACAAAACCTATAAGAGTATTTAGAAAAATATTTAACAAAACTACATGATAATGAACTAAATAATAAAAATAATGTTTCAGTTAAGACAATAGAGGGAGAAAATAAATTATTTTCTTTCAAAAAATTATTATACCCATGTCGTAACATAATTATATGTACAATAAGCAATATAGAGAAAATAATACAATCACTCATTAAATAAATCCACATACCAAAAACATTTTTATTTTCTAATGAAGAATATGAAATATAATTTTTTTTATCGTTCATCACTAGTCCTTATATAAAAAAATATGTTATTTAATATTATTTAAAACTTTTTTATTAATAGATATATATTCATTTTCTATTTTTTTTATTATTTTTCGAGAAATAAAATATCCTTTATCTATTACCAAAGATATATATAAAATATTAAAAAATATCCCAATTAATGAAAAATAAACCAACCACCAAATATGCCATATCATAGAAAAACCAAAAATAGTAGTAAATATACCAATTAATATACCCGAGGAAGAATTATTAGGCATATGAATATATTTAGGAATATCTTTTTTTATATCATTTTTTTTATTTATTTTTTTATACCAAAAATCATCTATTTTTTTTACAGTAGGTATAACAGAAAAATTATATACAGGAGGTGGAGAAGAAATAGACCATTCTAATGTCCTTCCATCCCAAGGATCACCATTATAATCTCTATATTCATTAGTATGACGGTGATTAATAGAAATAAAAAATTGAATCAATTGTGAAATAATACCTAAAAAAATAAAAAAAATACCAATAGTAGCTACTGTTAATAAAAAATGATATTCACAATCAATATTTTGACTTAATCTACGAGTCATACCCATAAAACCCAATATATATAAAGGAATAAAAGCTATAAAAAAACCAATTATCCAAAATATAAATGCGCATTTACCCCAATATTCATTTAATTTAAAACCAAAAATTTTTGGAAACCAATAAGTTATTCCAGCAAAACAACCAAAAACCACGCCTCCAATAATAACATTATGAAAATGAGCAACTAAAAATAGACTATTATGCAATATAAAATCCACTGGAGGTATAGATAATAATACCCCGGCCATTCCACCTATTGTAAAACTAATTAAAAAACCAATAGTCCATAACATGGAAGAATGAAAAGAAATACTACCTCGATACATCGTAAACAGCCAATTAAATATTTTT
Organism: Buchnera aphidicola (Cinara curtihirsuta); assembly: GCF_900698895.1. Lineage (NCBI taxonomy): Bacteria > Pseudomonadati > Pseudomonadota > Gammaproteobacteria > Enterobacterales > Erwiniaceae > Buchnera > Buchnera aphidicola. The sequence goes on from NZ_LR217700.1 coordinate 345,759, forward strand.
ACACCAGTTGGAATAGCTATTATCATTGTCGTGATACTAAAAAAAGAATTTACATTTGGACCTGCGCCCATAGTAAAAAAATGATGTAACCATACAAGAAAAGATAATATTGTGATAACAATAGTAGCCCATATCAAAGATATATATCCAAATAATGATTTTCTTGAAAAAGTAGATACTATTTCAGAAAAAACACCAAATATTGGCAATATTAATATATAAACTTCAGGATGACCCCATATCCAAATTAAATTAACATATAGCATCATATTCCCACCCATATCATTGGTGAAAAAATGACATCCAAAATATCTATCTAAAGATAAGAGTAATAAAGTAGTAAATAAAACAGGAAAAGAAATTAAAATAAGAATATTAGTACATAATGCTGTCCAAGTAAAAACAGGTAATTTAAACATAGTCATACCTGGAGCACGAAAATTAATAATAGTTACTATAAAATTAATAGAAGTTAAAATAGCACCCAATCCTGAAATTTGCAAAATCCAAATCCAATAATCTACACCTACTCCCGGGCTATATTTTATTCCTGATAATGGTGGATATCCCAACCAACCGGTTTGAGCAAATTCACCAATTCCTAAAGATAACATCATTAAAATAACTGAACTTGCAGTTAACCAAAAACTCAAATTATTTAATACAGGAAATGCTAAATCTCTTGAACCTATTTGTAGAGGAATAACAAAATTCATTAATCCAATAACTAAAGGCATAGCTACAAAAAAAATCATAATGACGCCGTGGGCAGTAAATATTTGATCATAATGACTAGCTGAAAAAATACTTGTATGTTCAGGCAAAGAAGAAAAAAATTGTTGAAATCTCATCATTACTGCATCTGAAAAACCACGAATAAACATTAAAAAAGCTAATATAAAATACATAATAGCAATTTTTTTATGATCAACTGAAGTAAACCATTGATTCCATAAATATAACCATTTTTTAGAATATGTAATATATATAAAACCTAAAAAAGAAAACAAAAAAATCAAAATATATGTTATTACAATAACTGGTTCATGATATGGTATTGAATTAAAAGTCAATTTTCCAAACACTATTGTTTATCCTCAAAATATTGAATATATAAAAAATTACTAATTTTTATTTACATAAATATAAAAATTAAACATTATGTAATATGTTAAACATATCAATTATTTTATAAAATAATAAAGGATCAACATATGAAAAATATTGTATATGATTCTGTTTACTATTGTATGATAGTTTTAAAAATTGTTTTTTAGAAAATAAAACATTTTTTTTTAATTTTATTTTTTTTATCCATTTACTAAAATCAAAAATATTATTATGTACACATACTCTAAATTTCATATCAGAAAAACCATGACCACTATAATTTGATGAAATACCTTTATAAATACCACTATTCATTGCAATTAAATTTAAATTAGTTTTCATTCCAGCCATAGTATAAATTTGACTACCTAAACTGGGAATAAAAAAGGAATTCATAACAGAATGGGAAGTAATATTAAAATGTATAGGAACATGTTTAGGAAAAGCTATTTCATTAATAGTAGCAATTTTATAATCAGGATAAATAAACAACCAACGCCAATTTAAAGATATAACTTCAATAGTAATTGGTTTATTAGTATTTAACTTTAATGATTTACTAGGATCTAAATTATGTGTAGTTTTATATGATAAATTTGCCAAAAAAAATATTATAATAAATGGAATTAACCAGCATACTATTTCTAAAAAATATGAATGATTCCAATTAGGTTTATAACTGGAAGAAATATTAGATCGACGATAATAATAAATAATAAACATAGTTAAAAAAAATACAGGAATAATAATAACAAACATAAGTTTAAAAGTCGTTAAAGCTAACCTAAGTTCATTTTTAAATATATATCCATGAGAACTTATATATATTTTTTTACTTATATAAAATATTAATAGTGTCACTAAAGAAAAAAAAGAAAAAATCAAAAATTTAAATATGTTATTTTTATTAAATATTTTCATTATACTTAAACCTATATAAAAAAATATATTTATTTTATATTTTTCATTTTAAAAAATGTAATAAAAATATATTAAAAATAATAATGAAAATTATATTTTCATTATAAAAATCATGTTTTTATTAAAAAATAAAAATATGTAAATATATTTTATTAAATGAAATTATTATAGCTAATACATTTAATAATTCTAAATTGACAGAAACAATAATTATATTGTATATTAAAATAAAATTGTTTTTAACTATAAAAAATTATAGAACAAGTGAATTAATAATATTCACTAAAATGTTATTTTTAATAATAAAAAATATAAAAATTTATATTAAAAAATAAATATTTCAAATATTATTAATACTATTATAATACTAAATTTATAAGTTTAATAATTTATATTTATTAAAATAATAAAATATTATCTGTTAAATATCCTTTAAATATATTTCTAAAAAAATTATTCAATATTATATAATAAATACAATATAAAAAAATATTTTTATATTTATATACACGAATAAAAAGTATACATTTTTATTAAAATAATCATATCTAAATATATCTCATTGGTATTAAGTATTATTTAAAGATAAATAAATAATAATATAAAAAAATAAATATTTATTAAATAAATATTAAACATAATTAGTAATAATTATTATTTTCTGTCTTTATATTATATTAATTATTATATACTATGATTCAAAATGATTTTATTTTCATAAAAATTTATTTTTATAAATTTTATTTATTTTAAATTTAAATTTAAATATTACTATATAAAAAAATGCAAAAAAAATAAAATCAATAATATTTTTATTAATACAGAATAAATTTTTAAAAAAAAGGACAATTAAATGAATTTGATCAAAAAAATAAATAAAAAAAAAGAAAAAATGTCTCTAATACCTTTTGTCATTGACAAAAACTCCCAAGGAGAAAGATCTTATGATATTTTTTCACGTTTATTAAAAGATAGAATTATTTTTCTAACAGGAAAGATTAATGATCATCTTGCTAGTATCGTTATATCTCAAATTCTATTTTTAGAATCAGAAAATAAAAAAAAAGATATTTTTTTATATATTAATTCACCTGGAGGGGTAATTACTTCCGGTTTGTCTATTTATGATACCATGCAATTTGTTCAACCTGATATTAATACAATATGTCTAGGACAAGCTTGTTCAATGGCTGCCATACTATTATGCGCGGGGAAAAAAGGAAAAAGATTTTGTTTACCTAATGCAAGAGTTATGCTACATCAACCATTAGGTGGGTTTCAAGGGCAAGCTTCAGATATTATAATACACGCTAAAGAAATAAAAAAAGTAAAAAAAATAATAAATAATTTATTATCTTTTCATACTAATGTATCTATAAAAAAAATAAATAAAGACACAGAAAGAGATTTTTTCTTTTCTCCTAAAGAAGCTATAAAATATGGACTTATAGATTCAATTTTAAAAAATAAATAATAATGTTTACTATAAAATTAGTAGAATACTTTATAATAGAGAAAAATATGAATAATAATATTAATAATAAAAAAATTATAATCTGTTCTTTTTGTAAAAAAAATCAAAAAGAAACAAAAAAAATGATTAGTGGATTTTCAGGACATATTTGTGATAAATGTATTTTATTATGTAATAATATTTTAAATAAATATAATTTTAAAAAAGATAATAAAATAATTCCATTACAAACACCAAAAGTTATAAAAAAATATTTAGATAAATTTATAATAGGTCAAAAAAAAGCAAAAAAAATTATTTCTGTTGCAGTATATAATCATTATAAAAAATTAAATTATTTATTACAAGATAATCATAACATTAAATTAGAAAAAAGTAATATTTTATTAATCGGACCGACTGGAACAGGAAAAACATTAATTGCTGAAACATTAGCAAAATATTTAAAAGTACCATTTTCTATTGCAGATGCTACAACGTTAACAGAAGCAGGTTATGTTGGAGAAGATGTTGAAAATATTTTAAGAAGATTAATAGAAAATAGTAATTATGATATTAAACAGGCTGAGAAGGGAATTATATATATTGATGAAATAGATAAAATTACAAAAAAATCAGAAAATGTTTCCATCACTAGAGATGTATCAGGAGAAGGAGTCCAACAATCTTTATTAAAAATAATAGAAGGAAAAATAGCCTCTGTACCTATAAAAGGAGGAAGAAAACATCCTGAACAAGAAACATGGAAAATTGATACCTCAAAAATTTTATTTATCTGTGGTGGAGCATTTTTTGGTTTAAAAAAAATTATTTCTAAACGTATAAATAATAAATCTAAAATTGGTTTTAATATCAAAAATATACATAAAAAAAAGAAATTTAGTTATAAACAGTATATGCAACCTATAGATCTTATTAAGTATGGTTTAATACCAGAGTTTGTTGGTAGATTACCAATAAATATTATGCTTAACAATCTAAGACAAGAAGATCTAATCAAAATACTTTATAAACCCAAAAACGCTTTAATTAAGCAATATAAAAAGTTATTTTCTTTAGAAAATATAAAATTAAAATTTGATAAATTAGCTTTAATAGAAATAGCAAAACAAACAATCAAGAAAAAAACTGGAGCTAGAGGATTACGATCAATTTTAGAATCCGTCTTATTAAAAACAATGTATAAAGTGCCTACTTTAAAAAATATAACTAGTGTTTATATCAATAAATCTGTTATACAACAAAAAAGTTCACCAAAATTATTTTTTTCAGAAAAAAAAACAGATAAAAAAATATAATATGATAATCTATTATTATAAATAAATATAAAATAAAAAAATATTTACTATATATAAATACCATGAATAAAAATATACAATTATAAAAAATTTTTGTATATTAAAACATTGAAAAGAGAGATACATATGAATTCTGAGTATTCAGAAAATGTTAATATTCCAATATTGCCTTTACGAGATATTGTAGTATATCCGTATATGGTTACTCCTTTATTTATCGGTCGTAAAAATTCAATTAAATGTATAGAATTTGCTATGCAAAATGATAGAAAAATACTCTTAATTACACAAAAAGAAGCAAAAATAGAAAAACCAAAAAAAAATGATTTATTTAAGATTGGAACAGTTGCAAAAATTTTACAAATATTAAATTTACCTGACGGTACTATAAAAATAGTAATAGAAGGAAAAAAAAGAGCAAAAATAAGAAATATAAAAAAAAATGATAATTACTATTTAGCTAACATTAAATATATAAAATCTAAAAAAATACAAGAAAAAGAAAAAAAAGTATTAATTAAAACTACTATTAATCAATTTAAAAGATATATTGAATTAAATAAAAAAATATCAATGGAAATTTTAGATTCATTGAAAAAAATTAGTAATATAGAAAAATTAAGTGATGTTTTAGCATATCATATGCCTTTAAAAATAAATGAAAAACAAAAATTATTAGAAATGTCATATACAAAAAAACGTTTAGAATTTATTATTGGAATAATGGAATCTGAAATTGATCTATTAAAAATAGAAAAAAACATAAGAAATAGAATTAAACAACAAACAGAAAAAAATCAAAGAGAATATTTTTTAACAGAACAAATGAAAGCAATTCAAAAAGAATTAGGTGATTCAGAAAATTCTATTGATGAAAATGAAAAATTAAAAAACAAAATAAAATTAGCAAAAATGCCCAAAGAAGCTAAAAAAAAAACACAAGCAGAATTAAGAAAATTACAAATGATGTCTCCTATGTCAGCTGAAGCAACAGTTGTCAGAAATTATGTTGAATGGATGATACAAGTCCCTTGGAATAAAAAAAGTAAAATAAAAAAAAATATTCAAACAGCTCACAAAATTTTAAATATTGATCATTTTGGATTACATGATGTAAAAGAACATATTTTAGAGTACTTAGCAGTTCAGAATCGAATAAGAAAAATCAAAGGTCCTATTCTATGTCTAGTAGGCCCTCCAGGAATTGGAAAAACTTCATTAGGAAAATCAATTGCTAGAGCAACTGGTAGAAAATACATTCGTATGGCATTAGGAGGAATAAGAGATGAAGCTGAAATTAGAGGACATAGAAGAACATACATTGGTTCTATGCCTGGAAAATTAATGCAAAAAATAACTAAATCAGGTGTAAAAAATCCTTTATTTTTACTAGATGAAATTGATAAAATGGCATTCGATATACGTATAGATCCAGCTGCTGCTTTATTAGAAGCGTTAGATCCCGAACAAAATAATTCTTTTAATGATCATTATTTAGAAATAGATTATGATTTATCAGAAGTAATGTTTATTGCAACTTCTAATTCTATGAATATACCAGCGCCATTATTAGATCGAATGGAAATCATTCAATTATCGGGATACACTGAAGAAGAAAAAATAAATATTGCAAAAAAATATCTACAGCCAAAACAAATGAAAGAAAATGCTTTAAAAAAAGCAGAATTATGTATTCAAGATAACGCATTAATAAATATAATTCGATATTATACAAGAGAATCAGGAGTTAGAAACCTTGAACGATCTATATCAAAAATTTGCAGAAAGTCAGTTAAAAAAATTTTACTAGAAAAAGATATTAATAATATAAATATTAATAAAAAAAATTTAAAAAATTATTTAGGTGTTAAAAAATATACGTATGGAAAAATCAATCAGAATAATGAAATTGGACAAGTAATAGGATTAGCTTGGACAGAAATGGGGGGTGATTTATTAACTATTGAATGTACATGCATCCCCGGTAAAGGTAAACTACTATATACTGGATCTCTCGGAAAGGTTATGCGAGAGTCTATTCAAACCGCCTTAACAGTTGTTCGATCACAAGCTAAAAAATTAGGTATTAAAAAAGATTTTTATAATAAAAGTGATATTCATGTACATGTTCCTGAAGGTGCTACACCGAAAGATGGGCCGAGCGCAGGAATAACTATATGTACTGCTATAGTATCATGTTTAACAAATAATCCAGTTAAATCTGATATTGCTATGACTGGTGAAATTACTCTTCGAGGTCAAGTGTTAAATATTGGAGGATTAAAAGAAAAATTAATAGCAGCACATAGAGGAGGAGTTAAAAAAGTTTTAATTCCATATGGAAATAAAAGAGATTTATCAGAAATACCTAAAAATATTCTTTCTAATTTAAAAATAAAACCAATACAAAAAATAGAAGAAGTAATAACGCTGTCTCTAGAAAAGAATCCCTACATTAACAATTTAAATAAATAAAAAATGTGAAAAAAAATTGAATAAAGTTATACTTTATACAATATAGCTAGAAGAATAGTATATTCTTACTAGCTAAAAAATTTTAAAAATAGAAAATTTATGTAGTAATCAAAATGATTTAATTAAAAGGTTAATGTTACCATGTCTTTATCAAAAAACTTTTATAAAAAAATGATTTTAATAATTATTACTACTATTATCATATCATCTATAATACTCAGTAATATTTCCGGACTTTTTATAAATCAAAAAGAATTACCTATTATAAATATCAATAAAGAAAAAATTTATCCCAAAATATTACAATTAAGCTATAATATTATTAAAAGAAAAAAAAACACTAATATTAAAAATATCTTAGAAAATAAAATAAGTAAACAAGAATATAAACAATATATTCTTCAACAAATTATTATAAAAATAATTAATGAATCTCTTTTAAAACAATATGTAGACATCATAGATCTAAAAATGTTAGGAAAATACGTAAAAGAATTAATTTATTCTTCAAAATATTTTCATGTTAATAATTCTTTTAATTATATTAAATATTTTAAATTTATTAATTTTATTATGTATTCACATAATCAATATATTAATGTACTAAAAAAAAAAATAGCAGTACAATACTTAATAAAAATATTATTAAAATCAATTATAATTTTAAAACAAGATATATTTAATAAATTAAAAAAAATAATAAATAAAAAAAATATACAAATTTCTAATTTTAAAATTGATTTAACAAAGTTAGAAAAAAAAAATAATATTAATGACATCAAAAAATATTTTTATTTAAATAAAGAAAAATTCTATGTACCTTCATCTACTATTATTCATGTAGCTAATTTTAAAAAAAAAACACGAATAAAAAATAATAATATTCAATCATTAATAAAAAATATAAAAAAAAAATTAATAAAAAAAAAATATAATTTTAATCTTATTAAAATTGATCCTACTACAATAAAAAATTTTTTTTTAAAAATACCTCAAATAAAGAAAACCAATAAAGAAAAAAAAAACAAAGAAATAAATTATATAAAATTAGAAGAAATAAAATTAAAAAGTATACCTAAAATTATAAAAAAATTTCAATTAAAAAAAAAAGGAGATTATTCTAAAATAATATTTTATAAAAATAATTTTTTTATTTTTAAATTAAATTCTATACAAAAAACAAATAATAAAAATATACATAAAATTAAAAATTATGTTATTAAAAAAATTAAATATCAAAAAAATATTTTTAAAAAAATAATTTTAAATAATACGTTATATATTTTGTTAAATAATAATAATATAAAATTAAAAAATTTATTACCAAAAAATTCTATTAAGATATATAAAAAAAAAATAATAAAATTTCCAAAACAAATTAAAAATTATTATTTAAACAATTTTAATAAATATATAAAAAAAAACTTTTTTTATAAAAAAAAACCATATTTTAATCCAAATATACAAACATATATCAATAAAAAAAAACATATTTATTTATTAAAAATAAAATCATATATTAAAAAACATTTATTAGATAAAAAAATAGTTTATAAAAAAATATTAAGTGATTTTTTATTAAAAAAAATATATACAAAAAATTATACATCTATAAAAAATTTCTTACTAAAAAAATACAACAAAAAAAAATTCTTTTTTAATAAAAATCCTATATATGTTTATAACCCTCAAACATTATTTTTTAATAATAATGATGAAATAAAAAAAATTATTAAACAATTACCGGTTATAAAAAAGGATCATTATATATATATTTTTTTTAAAAAATCTAAACAAAAAAATTATTTAATAATTTTTAAAAAAGAATTTTTTAAAAAAATAAATAAAACAGAAAAATATTTAATCAATCAGCAAATTAAACAATATCTAAAAATAAAAGTAATTACAGCAATTTTACAAAATTTATATAAAAAATCTAAAATAACGTATAATTCTAATATAGAATAATATATTTTAAAAAAATATAAATTTAATAAAAATTAATAAAATAATTATTTATACATATATTTTTATATAAAATTAAATATTATTTTATTTTCTTAAAAAACTATCCTATTCATGATAAAAATAAGGTAATTTTGTGAAATTATTTAAAGAATTAAAATGGTATTTTATACAAGAATGGAAACGATATACAGGAACATGTATTCTTTTAATGATAATTACGTTTTTACAATTACTACCAGCTAAAATTATTGGATCTATTATTGATTTAATATTAACTAATAAAGCTTCTAATCAAGATGTAATAATAAAAATTATACAAATAATTTTAATATCTACAATAATTTATATACTAAAATATTTTTGGAAAATTTTATTATTTAGTTCATCATATCATCTAATTTCTCAATTACGAATAAAATTTTGTTCTGCTTTATTAAAAAAAAATTCAATATTTTATTCAAAATATAATAATGGAGACCTAATATCTAGAGCTACAAATGATATTGAAAGAGTAGTTTTTTCTATTGGAGAAGGCATATTAACAATAGCTGATTCTTTTATTACAGGAATTTCAATTTTTATAGTAATGTGTATACAAATAAACTGGAAATTATCTTTTTTTTCATTACTTCCAATGCCTATTATGGCTATAATTATTAAAAAATGTGGAAATAGATTATATTCAAAATTTCAAAAATCACAAAAATATTTTTCTATTTTAAATAATCAAGCTCAAAATAGTTTAAATAATATACATATGATACGAAATTTTCAGTTAGAAAAAACAGAAATGAAAAAATTCTCTAAAGCAGCAAGTAATGTTAAGAAAAAGGATTTTCAAGTATCTAAAATAGACGCTCAATTTAATCCTATTATTCATATTTCAATTGCTATGTCTAATTTATTTGCAATTTTAGGAGGCAGTTTTTTAATTACAAAAGAACAAATAACTTTTGGTCAATTAACAAGTTTTATTTTATATTTAGGATCTATGATTTGGCCAATTCTAGCATTTGCATGGATGTTTAACATTTTAGAAAGAGGTAATGTATCTTGGAAAAGAATACAAGAAATAATAACAACAAATAAAAAAAAACCAAAAAAAAATAATAATATTAATAAAATTAATATAAAAAATAATTTATATATAAATATAAAAAAATTTTCTTACCCTGAAAGGAAAAAAAAATCATTAAAAAATATAAAATTAGAAATACCAAGTAATACTACCTTAGGTATTTGCGGCCCAACTGGATCAGGTAAAACTACTTTAATTCGCTTAATTCAAAAACATTTTAAAATACCATTAGGATATATAAAATATAATCAATATGATATAAAAGATATATATATAAAAGAATGGCGTAAAATAATATCAGTAGTTAATCAAACACCATTTTTATTTTCTGATAGTATTTTTAATAATATTAAATTTGGAAAAACAAATTCTTCAATAAAAGAAATTAAAAATGCAGCTAAATTAGCATGTATACATGATGATATAAAAAAATTACCCCAAGGATATAATACTCAAGTAGGAGAAAAAGGAATTAAATTATCCGGAGGACAAAAACAACGTATTACAATTGCTAGAGCATTTTTAATTAAATCTAAAATTTTTATTTTAGATGATCCTTTATCATCTGTAGATCATGATACAGAACACAAAATTATTAGAAATATAAAAAAATATACACAAGAAAATAAAATAACTACTATTATAGTTACTCATAGATTATCCATTTTAGAACAATTTAATAATATACTTGTTTTAAAAAAAGGAGAAATTTTACAAGTAGGTTCACATAAAAAATTATTATCTGAAAAAAATTGGTATTATGAAATGTATAATTATCAAAAATTTAAAAAATAAAATATACACTTTCATATACTTTAATAAAAATAGGAAAAAAAATGGAAGGTCAACAATACTCTTCATGGAAGATAATAAAACGATTATTATCTTATTACAAAAAAAAAAAATATTTATTATTATTATCATGTATATTAATTTTATTAGCAACAATAACAGAAATTTCTAGTCCTATTATTCTTAGTAATTTTATTAATAACATTTTAAAATATCATATATTAAAAACAAAAAAAAATTTATATTTAGTTAGTTTTTTCATAATGTTACAAATATTGTCATCATATTTTAATTATTTTTATACGGTATATTTTGGTAAAATATCTACTGAAATTATTCAGGAATTAAGAATAAATATAATGAATATTGCATTACAACAACCTATGAAAGTATTTAATCAAAAACCAATAAATTCAATAATAACAAAAATAACAAATGACACAGAATCAGTAAAAGAATTTTATGAAACAATTTTATCTTCTTTTTTAAAAAATTTTATATTATTTTTAATAATTTTAACATCTATGTTTATCTTAGAATGGAGAATGGCTTTAATCAGTTCTCTTATGATACCTATAGTTTCTATTATAGTTATAATTCATCAATACTATAGTAAACCAATAATTAAAAAAATAAAATCATCTCTATCTGATTTAAATAATACAATTAACGAAATTATTAATGGAATTACTATAATTCAACAATTTAATCAAGAAAAAAAATTCATCGAAAAAATTAACTTCATTAATAATGAAAGTTATTTAAATAGAATAAAAACATTAAAAATAGATAGTTTGTTATTAAGACCATTATTAAATTTAATATCTTCTATTGTTTTATCCTGTATAATCATGACATTAAAGTTATTTCCAATGGCAATTATAAAAATCAGTATCATACATACTTTTATAAATTATTTAAGACATTTAAATGAACCTATAATTGCCATTACAGGTCAACAATCACTATTACAACAAGCTATTGTCTCTTCAGAAAGAATTTTTAAATTTATTGATTCTCCAATAAAAACATACGGAAATAATATTTCATCATTAAAAACTGGAGAAATAAATTTTAAAAATGTATATTTTACTTATCCAGGAACAAAAAAAAGAATTTTAAAAAATATTAATATAAATATTCCAAATAGAAGTTGTATAGCATTAGTAGGAAAAACCGGAAGCGGGAAAACTACTTTATCTAATTTAATTTTAGGACATTATACTGTTACAAGAGGGGAAATATATATAGATAAAAAACCAATAAATTCTTTATCAAATACAATATTACGTAAAAATATTTCTATTGTTCAACAAGAACCAACAATTTTATATGATAGTTTAATTAATAATATATCTCTTAATAGAGAAGTAAAAGAAAAAAAAGTTATTAATGCGCTATATAAAAGCCAATTAAAACAACTAGTCGATATATTACCGAATGGATACATGTCAATAATTGGACAAAATAATGATTCTCTTTCACAAGGACAAAAACAACTAATAGGTATTGCTAGAATATTAGTTTCTAATCCTAAAATACTAATTTTTGATGAAGCAACTGCTAGTATAGATTCTGAATCTGAACAAAAAATACAGAAAATATTATCTTCTATTCAAAAAAAATCTACAGTAATAATTATAGCTCATAGATTATCTACAATAATAAATTCTGATATAATCATAGTACTAGATAAAGGAAGAATAATAGAAACAGGAAATCATAAAGAATTATTAAATAAAAAGGGATTGTATTATAGAATGTTTACATACCAACATCATTACAAAAGTATTTAATTATATAAAAAAATAAATAAAAAAATAATTTTAATATAACCTGTTAGGGTAAATTATAAAACCTATATCTTTTAATTTGGCTGCTTCCTTCCGAACCTGACCAGTTAATTAAAAGTAAATAGAATTAAAATTAAACCCTAACAGGAAATTTTAATAATTAAAAAAAATTATTAATAAAAATAAAATTTATTTAAATAATATTTTTTATTAATATACCATATAAATTTTTAAAAATATATATTTTTAATATAAAAATTTAAAATTAAAAAATCTTTAATCTGGAGAAAAATGAAATATAAAATATTATCTAATCAATGGAGACCTCAGATTTTTAATCATATTGTAGGACATAAATATGTTATACGCATCATTAAAAATAGTCTTGATTTAAATAGAATCCATCAAGCCTGGTTATTTTCAGGAATACACGGAACTGGGAAAACAACAATAGCACGAATATTAGCTAAAAGTTTAAATTGTAAAACCGGAATTACATCTAAACCATGTCGAAAATGTTCAAATTGCATTTCAATAGAAAAAGGAAATTTTTTAGATTTCATAGAATTAGATGCAGCTTCTAAGACTAAAATAGAAGATATCAGGGTCGTGTTAGATACAACGAAATACCCACCTATGGAGGGAAGATTTAAAATTTATTTAATTGATGAAATACAGATGTTATCTAAACATAGTTTTAATGCTTTGTTAAAAATATTAGAAGAACCACCAAAATATATTAAATTTATTTTAGCTACTACAGATTTAAATAAAATACCTGAAACAATTATTTCACGATGTCTTCATATACATCTTCCATATATTACATCTAATAATATATTTAATTATTTAAAAAAAAAACTCAAAAAAGAAAATATAAAAATTAATAAAAAAACTTTAAAAATAATATCAAATTCTGCAAATGGAAGTATTAGAAATGCACTTAATACTCTTGAACTTGCTATTTGTTCAACTAAAAATAAAATAATAAATACAAAAAAAATTAATAAATTATTAGGTATTTTTGATAAAAAAAAAATATTTATATTAGCTGAAAATATTATTGTTAATAATATTCATAAAATATTAAATATACTAGATAATATAGAAAAAATAGGTATACAATATAATAATATTGTATCATCATTAATTATTTTTTTTCATAATTTATCTATAGTAAAGATCACTACATCAAAAAAAAATTATATAATAAATAATTTATCAGAATATAATAAAAATATTTATTTTTTATCTAAAAAAATTTCCTTTAAAGATATACAAATTTATTGTAAAATCCTTATTCAGGGAGAAAAATATATGAAATACGCACCTAATCCTAGAATTGGTATAGAAATAATATTATTTCAGATATATCAATATATAAAAGAAAAAAATATATCTAATAAAATTTGTTTATAAAATAAATAATATTTTATAATATAAATATTTTTAATTTAAAACTTAATATTATAAATAAAATAATAAAATATTTATTTATAACAAAAATTCTACTTAAAAAAAGAAAAAAAATGTCTACAAACGAAAAAATTAATGAAATATTTAAACAAGCTCAGAAAATGAAAAACAAAATAGCAGAAATACAAAAAGATATTAGTAATACAAGTATTACCGGAAAATCAGGAGCTGATTTAGTAACAGTAATTATGAACGGAAATTATAACTGTAAGTCTATCAAAATTAATGATGAACTCTGGAATGAAAATAATAAAATATTATTACAAGATTTAATTACATCAGCAATTAATGACGCTATTAAACAAATTACAAAAATGCAGAAAAAAAAATTATCACTAAAATCTAGTTTTATAAAATAAAGTACAAAAAATCAGTTATAATATATTTTTAATAAAATTATCTCTATAAAATAGAGATATTAATTTAATAAATAAAGAAATAGGATTTAAAATGAAAGATAAAAAAAAAACAACTCATATTTTTCAATCAGAAGTAAAAGAATTACTACATCTTATGATTCATTCTTTATATTCAAATAAAGAAATATTTTTAAGAGAATTAATATCTAATGCATCTGACGCAATAGAAAAAATAAGATTTGAAAAATTATATAATCCAGAAAAATACTCAAAAAATAACTATATACCTAAAATACAAATTTCAATCAAAAAAACAGAAAAACAAATTATTATTTCAGATAATGGTATTGGAATGACCTACAAAGAAGTTATAAAAAATTTAGGTACAATAGCTAAATCTGGAACAAAATCTTTTTTAGAAAAAATTAATAATATAGAAAAAAAAGAAAAAAATGAATTTATTGGCCAATTTGGAGTAGGATTCTATTCATCTTTTATAGTTTCTGAAACTGTTTCAGTGTATACAAAACATGCATCAAATAAAGAAAAAAATGGAACACTATGGATATCTAATGGAAAAGGAGAGTATTCAGTAGAAACTATTCCTATGGAGGAATATGGAACAAAAATTATACTATTATTAAAAGATTCAGAAAAAGAATTTTTAGAAAGCTGGAAAATTAAACAAATTATAAAAAAATATTCTGATCACATTTCTATACCTATTGAAATAGAAAACTATGATAAAAAAACTAAAACTATTTCTTGGGAAAAAATTAATGAAGCACAAGCTCTATGGACACAAAATAAAAATAACATTACTAAAGAGTCCTACCAAAAATTTTATACATATATTACTCATGATTCCGAAAAACCACTAATATGGAGTCATAATAGAGTTGAAGGAAACCAAGAATATATTAATTTATTATACATTCCTAAAAAAGCAACATGGGATATGTGGCATAGAGAAAATAAACATGGTTTAAAATTATATGTAAAACATATATTCATAATGGATGAAGCTACACAATTTCTTCCAAATTATTTACGTTTTGTAAAAGGTATAATAGATTCTCAAGATCTTCCTCTTAATATTTCTAGAGAAATACTACAAGATAGTTCTATTACTCATATTTTACGTAAATCATTAACAAAACGTGTTTTAAACATGTTAAATACATTATCAGAACAAGAAAAAAAACAATATCAAGAATTTTGGAATGTATTTGGATTAGTAATAAAAGAAGGATTAGCAGAAGATTCAGAAAATCAAAAAACAATTTCAAATTTATTAAGATTTTCTTCTATTCAGACAAAAACAAAAGAACAAATATTATCTCTAAAAGAGTATACTGATAATATGATAGAAGGACAAAAAAAAATTTATTTTATTACTGCAGATAGTTATAAATCAGCTTTAAATAGCCCACACTTAGAAATATTTAAAGAGAAAAATATTGATGTTTTATTATTATCAGACAGAATAGATGAATGGATGATGAATTATCTTATTGAATTTAATAAAATTCAATTTCAATCTGTAAGTAAAGCAGATCAATCGCTTGATGATCTTGTATCAAATAAAAAAATTGATACCAATAAAAATAAATTTGACAATTTTATTGAAAAAATAAAAAAAGTATTAAATAATAAAGTTAAAAATGTACGTATTACTTATCGTTTAAAAAACACACCCGCAATGGTATTAACAGATTCAAATGATATGAGCACTCAAATGGCAAAGATATTTAGTGCTGCAGGACAACCAGTTCCTAAAATAAAATATATATTAGAAATTAATCCTATACATCCTTTAATTAAAAAAATCAAAAAAATAGAAGATCAAGAAATATTTTCTAATTGGATTGAAGTATTATTTGAGCAATCTATTTTAGCAGAAAAAGGTAATTTAGATAACCCTCATTTATTTATTAATAGAATTAATAAATTATTTTTATTATAAAAAATTTATCTTTATTGAATTACAAAATTAAAATTATTTATATAGTGAAATCATTTTTTTAAAGGGAAATTTCATTATGATACGTATTATTATGCTGGGAGCTCCTGGAAGTGGAAAGGGTACACAGACACAATTATTATCAAAATACTTTGATATACCTTTCATTTCTACTGGAGAAATATTACGTCAAGAAATAAAAAAAAATAAAAAAATACGTAACTATATAGAAGATACTATTAATCAAGGAAAATTAGTAAAAAACTCTTTTATTATAGAATTAATTAAAAAAAAAATTCAAGAAAAAAAATACTACAATGGATTTATACTTGATGGATTTCCAAGAACTATTGAACAAGCGAAATCATTAAAAAAAAATATTAAAATACAATATATAATACACTTAAAAATTAAATATTATTCTGTAATAAATAGAATTAAAGGAAGGTTAATACACGAACCTTCAGGTAGAACATACCATGAAATATTTAATCCGCCAAAAAAAAAAAATAAAGATGATGTAACAGGTGAATTATTAAATAAAAGAAAAGATGATAATGAAAAAATTATTATAAACCGATTAAAAGAATATGAAATATATACTAAACCATTAATAAAATGGTTCAAAAAAGAAATAAAAAATAATATTGGATATTTAGAAGTTAATTCTAATGCATCTATTAAATATATAAATAAAAAAATAATTAATTATATAAATAATAGTAAAAAAAAATAACTATTTTTTTTGCGCTCTACAGGATTCGAACCTGTAACCTACAGCTTAGAAGGCTGTTGCTCTATCCAAATTGAGCTAAGAGCGCGAAAAATAAAATTTAATATCTATTATTATAGAAATAATATAAAATAAATATCAATAATTTAACTTATAAAAAACTATTAATTATTTTAATAAAAACTTAATATAAAAGTATTATTTTTATAATTTTTATAAAACATAATATATTTTAATAAATGTATTAAAATGTCTAAATAAAATTAAAAAACTTAATTTAAGATAATCAAAAAATTAAAAATTAATTTTTTAAAATATATTTAAAAAAATTAATATATAAATATATAAAATTATTTTAATATAATTTAATTATATTTAATAAATAAAAAATTAAATAAATTATTAATTTATAAATCTATATGTTGAACTATTAACATGATCTTCAACAACTACTCCTAAAGTTAATAATTTTTTTCTAACAATATCTGCTAAATTCCATTCTTTATTAATACGATAAGAATTTCTTAATTTAACTAAAATTTCAATTATATTAATTTGACTGGAAGACTGATTTTTATTTGTAAACAAAAAATCCTTTGGATTATAATTTAATAAACCTAAAATATTACCTAATTTAACAAGATCAGCAGCTAATACATTAGCTAAATAAATATTACTTTTTTTAATTTTATTTACATAATGAGATAATTTTTGAAGTATTAAACATGCTTTAGGTGTATTAAAATCATCATTCATAGCATCATAAAATTTATTTATAAATACATTTCGTAATTTAATTTCATAATTAGCTTTAACATGAAAATTAGTTATACAATTTAATAAAGACATATATATTTTTTCTAAAATATTTTTAGATAAATATAAATTTTTTTCTAAGAAATATAACGGATGTCGATAGTGAGTAGATAAAAAATAATACCTAATTACTTCGGGATTATATTTATTCAATAAATAACGTATAGAAACAGTATTTGATAAAGATTTTGACATTTTATTATTATCAATAATTACCATCCCAGAATGCATCCAAAAATGAACAAAAAAATCATTTTTAAAACTTTTTAATTGAGCTAATTCATTTTCATGATGTGGAAATAATAAATCAACCCCTCCTCCATGAATATTGACTTTTCTTTTAAAGAATTTGTTAATAATAGCTGAACATTCAATGTGCCAACCAGGACGACCGGGACCCCATGGAGATGTCCAAAACGGTTCATTTGAACCTATATTACGTTTCCATAAAACAAAATCTTTAGAATAAATTGAATTCGAATTATTAATATTTTTATTTTCATAAAAACAACAATTATTAATTCTACGAGATAATAATCCATAATTTTTATATCTAAAAATAGAAAATAGTATATCACCATTATCAGATATATAAGCATAATTTTTTTTTAATAAAATTTTTATTATAGATATAATATCTGATATACATTCTGTAACTCTAGGCTCTTTATTTGGATGTAATAAATTTAAACATAAAAAATCTTCATGCATTAATTTAATCATACGTTTTACAAAAAAACTTATTGATTCTTTTTTTTTTTTTGCTCTATAAATTATTTTATCATCAATATCAGTAATATTCCTAATATAATAAGTTTTATATCCTAAATTTTTTAAATAACGTACTATTATATCAAATATAATAAATGTACGTGCGTGACCAATATGACACATATCATATACTGTTACACCACATACATAAATATTTATTTGTTCTGTAAATAAAAAATCAAATTTTTCCTTTTTCTTTGTTAAAGTATTAAAAATTTTTAACATATTAATGCTCTTAACACTTAAAATACAATTTATATTGTAAAAAAATTAATTAATTAATTATACAAATATATAAAAATATTTTATTTATATTAATGATTTTATTTAATAGTAAAATACAATATAATATATAAATAAAAATTTAATTAAAATAATTTTATTATTAAAAAATAAATTAATATTTTATAGAAGAAATTTCAAAAGAAGAGATAAAAAAAATAGCAAAATTATATAAAATATAATCAATAAGAGATAAAAATGAAAAATAAACTAGAAAAAATTTTAAAATTTCCATGTACTTTTACTTATAAGGTAATAGGTTTAGCTCAACCAGAACTAACAAATAACATTATTAAAATAATACAACAACATATACCTGGAGATTATGCTCCTCAAATAAAATCTAGTAACAAAGGAACATACTTATCTATTTCTATAACTATTTGTGCAAAAAATTTTACACAAATAAAAAATCTATATACAGAGTTAAGTAAAATACACTTAGTAAGAATGGTTCTATAAACAATTTTGCGATGCGAGTTTAATAATTTTCGCACCGCAAAAGTACTACTAACATTAAATAAATAAAATTTTTTTATTTCAAAAATTTATTATAAACTAACAACATTAGCAGCTGACGGCCCTTTTGCGCCTTCGGTAATTTCGAACTCAACACTTTGACCTTCCGCCAAAGTTTTAAATCCGTTGCTTTGGATAGCAGAAAAGTGAACAAAAACATCTTTGCTTCCATCTTCCGGAGTAATGAAACCAAAACCTTTTGATTCATTAAACCATTTTACATTACCTTTAATCTTGGACATCTATATATTACCTTAGAGTGAAAAATTTAAACTAAAACTTATACCTACAGTTAATACATTATTTATTATAATAAATAAATCTAGTATAGATTAGTAATATATTAAATAAAATACAAAAACTTTACTAAAGAAATATTTAAATTAAATTAAAAAATTTAAAAAAAATAGATATAAATAAGAATATAAAAATTTTAAAAAATATGATAGAAAATTAAATAAAAAAAACAATACCTGGCAATGTCCTACTCTCACACAAGGAGACCTTGCACTACCATTGGCGTTGATACGTTTCACTTCTGAGTTCGGAATGGATTCAGGTGGTACCATAACACTATTATTGCCAGGTCTTATTTTTTTTAGAAAAACACCTCTGGTGTTGTAAGGTCAAGCCTCTCGGGTCATTAGTACTAGTTAGCTCAACATATTACTATGCTTACACACCTAGCCTATCTACGTCGTAGTCTCCAACGTCCCTTCAGTAAATATATTTACATATATCACAGGGAAAACTAATCTTGAGGCGAGTTTCGTGTTTAGATGCTTTCAGCACTTATCTCTTCCGTATTTAGCTACCGGGCAATGCCATTGGCATGACAACCCGAACACCAGAGATACGTCCACTTCGGTCCTCTCGTACTAGAAGCAGCCCCTCTCAATTTTCCTACGCCCACGGCAGATAGGGACCGAACTGTCTCACGACGTTCTAAACCCAGCTCGCGTACCACTTTAAATGGCGAACAGCCATACCCTTGGGACCTGCTTCAGCCCCAGGATGTGATGAGCCGACATCGAGGTGCCAAACACCGCCGTCGATATGAACTCTTGGGCGGTATAAGCCTGTTATCCCCGGAGTACCTTTTATTTGTTGAGCGATGGCCTTTCCATACAGAAACCACCGGATCACTAAGACCTGCTTTCGCACCTGCTCGCATTATCACGCTCGCAGTTAAACTGGCTTATGCCTTTGCACTAACCTTACGATGTCCAACCGTAATTAGCCAATCTTTGTACTCCTCCGTTACTCTTTGGGAGGAGACCGCCCCAGTCAAACTACCCACCAGACACTGTCTCTATATCGGATAACGATATAAGGTTAGAAAACCAATGTTTATAGGGTGGTATTTCAAGGTTGACTCCATTAATACTAGCGTACTAACTTCTCTGTCTCCCACCTATCCTACACAATAAAAACCAATTCTCAATGTCAAGCTATAGTAAAGGTTCACGGGGTCTTTCCGTCTTGCCGCGGGTACACTGCATCTTCACAGCAAATTCAATTTCACTGAGTCCTGGATGGAGACAGCCTGGCCATCATTACGCCATTCGTGCAGGTCGGAACTTACCCGACAAGGAATTTCGCTACCTTAGGACCGTTATAGTTACGGCCGCCGTTTACCGGGGCTTCACTCAAAAGCTTTAGGTTTCCCTTAACTTCATCAATTAACCTTCCGGCACCGGGCAGGCGTCACACCGTATACGTCCACTTTCGTGTTTGCACAGTGCTGTGTTTTTAATAAACAGTTGCAGCCAGCTGGTATCTGCGACTAACTTAAGCTTCAAAAGTAAATTTTTACACTTATATGTTAGCGTGCCTTCTCCCGAAGTTACGGCACTATTTTGCCTAGTTCCTTCATCCAAGTTCTCTCAAGCGCCTTAGTATACTCTACCTAACCACCTGTGTCGGTTTCGGGTACGATTTAAATTTTACCTATTGCTTAGAGGATTTTCTTGGAAGCTTGGTATCAGTTACTTCATTATTTACATAATTCGTATTCGTATCTTAGATTTATATAGAAAATCGGATTTTCCTAATTTTCCATCCTACATACTTAAACCGAGACTACCAACACCCGGATAACCTAACCTTCTCCGTCCCCCCTTCGCAGTAAAAATAAGTACTAGAATATTAACTAGTTTCCCATCGACTACGCCTATCGGCCTCGCCTTAGGGGTCGACTTACCCTGCCCCGATTAACGTTGGACAGGAACCCTTGGTTTTTCGGCGAACAGGTTTTTCACCTGTTTTATCGTTACTCATGTCAGCATTCGCACTTCTGATACCTCCAATATTTTTTTCAAAATATCTTCACAGGCTTACAGAACGCTCCCCTACCCAATAAAAAAAATCTTTACTGCCGTAGCTTCGGTACATAATTTAGCCCCGTTATATCTTCCGCGCAAGCCGACTAGACCAGTGAGCTATTACGCTTTCTTTAAATGATGGCTGCTTCTAAGCCAACATCCTGGCTGTTTATGCCTTCTCACATCGTTTCCCACTTAATTATGATTTAGGGACCTTAGCTGACGGTCTGGGTTGTTTCCCTCTCCACAACGAACGTTAGCACCCGCTGTGTGTCTCCCGTGATAACATTCTTCGGTATTCGGAGTTTGCGTTGATTTGGTAGGCCGGGATGGCCCCCTAGTCAAAACAGTGCTCTACCCCCGAAGATGAGTTCACGAGGCGCTACCTAAATAGCTTTCGGGGAGAACCAGCTATCTCCCGGTTTGATTGGCCTTTCACCCCTAACCACAAGTCATCCGCTGATTTTTCAACATCAGTCGGTTCGGTCCTCCAGTTAGTTTTACCCAACCTTCAACCTGCTCATGGATAGATCACCGGGTTTCGGGTCTGTATCTTGCAACTATAAAAAAATCGCCCATTTAAGACTCGGTTTCCCTACGGCTCCCTAAAATAAGTTAACCTTGCTACAAAATACAAGTCGCTGACCCATTATACAAAAGGTACGCAGTCACTTTTCAAATAATTAAAAGCTCCTACTGATTGTACGTATTTGGTTTCAGGATCTATTTCACTCCCCTAACCGGGGTTCTTTTCGCCTTTCCCTTACGGTACTAGTTCACTATCGGTCATTCAGGAGTATTTAGCCTTAGAGGATGGTCCCCCTATCTTCAAACAAGATTTCTCGTGTCCCGTTCTACTTTTTGAATTCCAGAAAAAAAATACTTCATATACAGGACTATCACCTTGTATCGTTAATTTTTCCAAATTATTCTACTATATTTTTATTCTTTTATAATTCTAGGCTTTTCCCATTTCGCTCGCCACTACTAAGGGAATCTCAATTGATTTCTTTTCCTCAAGGTACTTAGATGTTTCAGTTCCCTTGGTTTGCTTTATTAGTCTATTAATTCAACTAATAATGACGTTTTTAACGCCGGGTTTCCCCATTCGGAAATCATCGGATAATAACGCTTCATATCAGCTAACCGATGCTTATCGCAGATTAGCACGTCCTTCATCGCCTCTGAATGCCAAGGCATCCACCAAACACGCTTATTCTGCTTAACCTTACAACCCACAGGTGTTTTTCTAAATTTCAATCATATCCAAATTTTTAAAGAACATTAAAGTCAATCTTTTTTTTATTACAAAATAATTATATCATATATTTTTTTTTAGTATACAAAAATATTTTAATTTTTGTCCTCTAGGGGATTTGAACCCCTGTTGCCGCCGTGAAAGGGCGATGTCCTAACCACTAGACGAAGAGGACTAAAAAAAATAAAATAATCATTAATTTTTAATGTTACAGAATGAATTAAAAGTGTCAAGTGTTTTTTATATTTTTTATAAAAATAAATATAAAAACAAATTTTTTTTAATAATTTATTTAACTATTTCAATAAAAAATATTTTTTTTAAAATTTATTTTTAATATAAATTAAAAATTTATATAATTAACTTTAAAAGATCAATATTTTTTTTAATATTCGGTAATATTTTAAACCATAAAAAACATGAATAAGCTGCTTGAGCTACTAGCATGCCCAAACCGTCAGAGTAATATTTACTACCCAAATATTTACATAATGATAAAAAAGGAGTTAACAATCTTTTCTTAGAATAAGAAATATCATAACATCTTGTATCAGGAAAAATTAATTTTTTAGGAAAAATTGGATATTTATCATCTAACCCGCAAGAAGTAGCATTAATAATAATGTCAAATTTATTTTTATATGAATAATCTGAAAAAATAAAAATTTTTCCAAAACATTTAAATCTTTTCACTAATTTAATAGAATTAATAATTGTTCTATTTAACACAAAAATACAACATTTTTCCTTTAATAAATGATATACAATAGAATAAGCTACACCTCCGGATCCTAATAATAATACTATTGTATTATTTTTTTTTAAATATTTTAAACGCTTTAAATCATATATTAAACCAATTCCATCTGTGTTATCACCTAAAAAATTATTATCCTCAACTTTTACTAAAGTATTTAAAGAACCAGAAATATATGCTTTTTTACTATATTGATTAGGAATTCTAAATGAATCTCTTTTAAACGGCACAGTAATATTACATCCATAACCACCAGAATTAAAAAATTCTACTACATTTTTAAAAAAATTTGATTTTGTACATAAAAAAGAGCTATAATTATAGTTTATTTTTATATCTCTAGAAAAATTTCTATGAATAACTGGTGATAAAGAATGTTTTACTGGATTACCAAATAATCCAATATATTTTATTTTTTTTTTTAATTTTTCTTTTTCCATGTTGTTTCCTAAGATTTTCATAATTATTTTTAATAAAAATATAAATTATATAAAAAAAAATAAATTTTTATAATTATATAGTTTTACTTATATTTAAAAAATTTCATTATAAAAATTAACAAATACATTTAACTGATATATATAAATAATATTTATGTCAATACGCAAAATTTTAAAATTTCCAGATTATCGTTTACGGTTAAAATCGAAACCAATCAAAATAATTAACTACAAAATAATAAAAATAATACGTGATATGTTTGATACAATGCATGCTAATAATGGAATTGGATTAGCTGCACCACAAATAAATATATTAAAAAAAATTATTGTGATTAGTTCATTAGAACCTAATCAGTCAGAATTAATTTTAATTAATCCTATTATTTTAAAAAAAAACAAAAAATATATTCGTACAGAAGAAGGTTGTTTATCAATTCCTAAAAAAACAGCTGTAATTAATCGATCAAGTTATATAA
Organism: Buchnera aphidicola (Cinara curtihirsuta); assembly: GCF_900698895.1. Classification (NCBI taxonomy): domain Bacteria; kingdom Pseudomonadati; phylum Pseudomonadota; class Gammaproteobacteria; order Enterobacterales; family Erwiniaceae; genus Buchnera; species Buchnera aphidicola. The sequence continues at coordinate 370,845 of NZ_LR217700.1, forward strand.
AAATAAAAGCAATTGATCATCTCGGACAACTGTTTATATTAGAAGCGAGATCATTATTATCTATCTGTATTCAACATGAAATGGATCATTTAATCGGGAAACTATTTATAGATTATATTAATTAATAATTTATTTTTTATACATTAATCTATTTATATCATAAAATGTCAAAAAAAATATTAAAAATTATTTTCGCGGGTAGCAATGATTTTTCATTAGCACATCTATACTCATTATTTTATTCAAAATATGTTATATCAGCTGTAATAACCAAACCAGATAATTTATATTGTAAAAAAAAAGATAATATTTTTTCCTCCATTAAAAAATTTGCAATTAAAAATAATATTAAAATATTACAACCAACTAATCTACTAAAAAAAAATTTTTATCAATCTATTTTAGATATAAAAGCAAATATATTAATAGTATCATCTTATGGATCTATTATACCAAAAAAAATTCTAAAATTATTTCCCTTAGGGGGGATTAATATACATGCATCTTTATTACCAAGATGGCAAGGAGCTGCCCCAGTACAATGGGCAATATTATCAGGAGACAAGAAAACAGGTATTAGCGTAATAAAAATGAATTCTAATATTGATTCAGGGAAAATAATTTATACTTTGTCCTGTCCTATTAATTCAACCGATACTACTATAACATTATGCGCAAAACTAATTCCAATTTCATTACAATGTATGTATCAATCTCTAAATATTATAAATAATCCAAATAGAAAACAATATCTCAAACAAGATAACAAGATTAAAACTATTGCTCCAAAAATACAAAAAAAAGATTCTAGAATCTATTGGTCACTTTCTGTAAGAAAAATAGATCGATTAATTAGAGCGTTTACCCCTTGGCCTGGTTGTCAATTTTTAATAAATGATTATTTTATAAAAATAAAAAAACATTCAATTATATCATTTAATAAAAATAATTTTAATTGTGGAGAAATTATAAAAATAAATAAAAAAGGGGTACAAATAAATACTAAAAAGGGAATATTAAATATAGAAAAAATACAAATACCAGGAAAAAAAACTACACATATTAGTCAAATTATACATACAAAAAAAAAAATATTTATTAAAAATACAATACTTAAATAATATTTAATATTTTAAAATATCAAGATTATCAAAAAGAACGGCATAAATATGCCGTTTTTATTAAACTTATAAATTGAAAAATTAATTAAAATTTGTTTAATAATTTTTAAAAATTTCGACCTACTAATTCTATATATGCTATAGTAGCATTATCACCTTTCCTAAAACCACATTTTAATATACGTAAATAACCACCTGGTCGAGAATAAAAATAAGGTCCTAATTCATGAAATAATTTTTTTACTGTAAAAATATTACGAATTCGAGAAAATACTAATCTACGATTAACTATCGTATCATATTTAGATAATGTAATAATTGGTTCAACAAAACGACGCAGTTCCTTTGCTTTAGGTAAAGTAGTTTTAATATATTCATGTTTAATCAATGAACATGTCATATTTTTTAACATAGATTTTAAATGACTACGCTTTCTATTTAATAATCGTCCTGTTTTTCTATGTCTCATAATATTACTATCCCATCAAAAATTGAAAAATTTTTAATATATTTTTAAAAATATTTTATTTAAAAAAAACTTAATCTTCTATTAGAATTTTAGGTGGCCAATTATCTAATTTCATTCCTAATGACAAACCTCGAGATGCTAATATATCTTTAATTTCAGTTAATGATTTCTTTCCTAAATTAGGAGTTTTTAATAATTCTACTTCAGTTCTTTGTACTAAATCACCAATATAATGAATACTTTCAGCTTTTAAACAATTAGCAGATCGTACAGTTAGCTCTAAATCATCTACAGGACGTAATAAAATAGGTTCAAATTCAGGTTTTTCTTCTTTAATTTCTGGCTCACGAATACCTCTTAAATCTATAAAAGATTCTAATTGATCAGCTAAAATAGTAGCTGCTTTTTTAATAGCTTCTTCCGGATCAATAGTTCCATTAGTTTCCATATCTATAATTAATTTATCCAAATCAGTTCTCTGTTTTATTCGAGCAGATTCAACATTATAAATAATGCGTTCTATAGGACTATATGATACATCTAGAAATAATTTACCAATAATTCGATTATTTTTATTTAAATCTTTACTAGATTTAGCTGTCATATACCCCCTTCCACGCGCTACTTTCATTCTAATATCAATAGAAACATTAGGACAAGTTAGATTACAAATAATATGTTTTAAATTTACAATTTCTATAGAAGAATCATAGTCAATGTCTGAAGCAATAACTGGACCCACACCACTTTTTTTTAAATGTAATATAACTTCATCTTTTCCAAATAATTTTATTGATAAACCTTTTAGATTTAATAATATATCTAATATATCTTCTTGTACTCCTTCTTTATGCATATACTCATGTAATATACCATTTATTTCAACTTCTGTAACAGCACATCCAGACATAGAAGATAATAAAATTCTCCTTAAAGCATTTCCTAATGTATGTCCAAAACCACGCTCTAATGGTTCTAAAGTAATTTTTGATCGTGTAGTGCTTATCTGTTTAATATCTACTAATCGTGGTTTTAAAAAGTCTTCTACAAAATCCTGCATTATTCTGCTCTCTAAATATAAGTTATTTATATTACTTAGAATATAATTCTACAATTAAATGTTCATTAATATCAGAGGATAAATCATCACGTTCTATAGCGCGTAATAAAATTCCTTCCATTTTTTTATAATTTATATCTAACCAAGAAGATTTTTCACGCTGATTCATAATTTCTAAAGAAGCTTTAATTCTTAATTGATTTTGAGATTTTTTAAAAATAGATATTCTATCATTTATAGAAACTTGAAAAGAAGGAATATTTACAATTTTATCATTAACGCAAATAGATTTATGACTAATTAATTGACGTGATTCAGCGCGAGTAGCACCAAAACCCATACGATATACAATATTATCAAGACGTTTTTCTAATAAAAACAATAAATTCTGTCCAGTATTTCCTTTTAATTTAGAAGCTTTTTTATAATAATTATGAAATTGTCGTTCTAATATTCCATATAAACGACGTAATTTTTGTTTTTCTCTTAATTGTTTTGCATATTCAGATAATCGTAATTTTCGAGATCCATGTTGACCGGGAAATTGATCGATATTACATTTAGATTCAATAGATCGAACACCAGATTTTAAAAATAAATCTGAACTTTCTCGTCGACTTAATTTTAATTTAGGACCTAAATATCTTGCCATATTTATATTTCTCTTTTTTATTTTAAATAAAACTACACTCTACGTTTTTTAGGTGGTCGACATCCATTATGAGGAATAGGAGTAACATCCTTAATGTTAGTAATACGAAAACCTGAAGCATTTAAAGCTCGAATTGTTGACTCTCGACCAGGTCCTGGACCTTTAACCATTATTTCTAAATTTTTTATTCCATAATCTTTTACACGATCTGCACATTTTTCTGCTGCTATTTGTGCTGCAAATGGAGTTGATTTTCTTGAACCTCTAAATCCAGAACCTCCAGAAGTTGCCCAACCTAATGTATTACCTTTACGGTCAGTAATAGTAATAATTGTATTATTAAAAGAAGCATGAATATATGCAATACCATCTAAAATTTGTTTTTTTATATTTTTTTTAGAATTACTTACCATTTTTTTTGACATAATAAATTATTTTCCTATTATCTACTTTTTATTAATTTTCTAGGACCTTTACATGTACGAGCATTTGTTTTTGTTCTTTGCCCTCTAACAGGAAGATGTTTACGATGACGAAATCCTCTATAACAACCAATATCCATTAATCTTTTTATATTAATAGTTTTTTCTCTTCGTAAATCACCTTCAATAAGAAATTTAGATATTATTGAACGTAATATTTCAATTTGATTTTCTTTTAATTCGCTAACTTTTATATTATACGGAATACCAGATTCACAACAAATTTTTTTAGATAATGATATACCGATTCCATAAATTCCAGTTAATGCTATTAATATATGTTTGTAATCCGGAATATTTATTCCTGCAATTCTTGCCATAAATATTTTTCCTTATAAATATAAATTAATAATAAAATATTTTTTACTATTAAATATACCAACTAAATAAATCAATAATTTATTTTTTAAAAATATGTAGAATTATTTTAATTAACCTTGTCTTTGTTTATGTTTAGGATCATTACTACAAATAACACGAATTATATTTTTTCTACGTATAATTTTACAACTTCGACAAATTTTTTTAACAGATGCACGTACTTTCATTATTTCTCCAAAAATAAATATTAATTGATAATATTTTAATTTTTTAAATATAAATTTGCTTTCTTAAGTATTCTTTTATATTTAGTAGACATCATTAATGTTTGTATTTGTATAATAAATTCCATTAATACAACAACTACAATTAATAATGAAGTACCACCAAAATAAAAAGGAACTTTCAAATATATTTGCATAATATCTGGAATTAAACATATAAATATTGTATAAATAGAACCTATTGTTGTTAATTTAAAAACAATTTTTTTAATAAATTGTGATGTACGTATACCCGGACGAATCCCAGGAATAAAAGCACCTGATTTTTTTAAATTCATTGCTGTATCTCGAACATCAAAGATTATACTAGTATAAAAAAAACAAAAAAAAACTATTAATACAGTATTTATTAATAAATAAATACTATGATTAAATTTAAAATAATTAAAAAATTGTATTAAATAAAAATAATCATGAAACATATAACGAAAATAAGTAATAATAATAGATGGAAATACAATTAGACTAGAAGAAAAAATTACAGGTACTACACCAGCCATATTTAATTTTATAGGTAAATAACTATTATGTGCAGAATACATACGCTGACCTTGTTGACGACGAGCATAGCATACAGTAATTTTACGTTGACTTTTCTCAATAAATACTACTGTAAAAATTACAGAAATAATTATAACGGCAATTAATAATATATATAAAAAATTAAAATGATTAATTTTCATAACTTTTAATGTCTGTATAGCAGAAACAGGTAAACTAGAAACTATTCCTGAAAAAATAATTAAAGAAACACCGTTACCTAAACCTTTTTCAGTAATAAACTCTCCAAGCCACATTAAAAACATTGTTCCTGTAACTAAACTTACAATAGAAATAAAATAAAAATAACGATCTGTACAAATTACAAGATTATTCATACCTGGGAGAAAAGGTAATCCAGATACTACACTAATAGATTGAATAATTGATAATAATAAAGTTAAATATTTAGTATATTGATTAATTTTTTTTTTCCCTATTTCTCCTTCTTTTTTTAAATTAATTAGATAAGGAATAATAAAAGTTAATAACTGAATTATTATAGAAGAAGAAATATAAGGCATAACGCCTAATGCAAATATCGACGCTCTATTTAAAGATCCCCCAGAAAACATATTAAATATTGTTAATAAAGAACTATTTTTATGAAAAAAAAATTGTTCTAAAATCTTTATATCTATACCAGGAATAGGAATAAAAGAACCAATACGAAATATTATAATTGCTATAAAAACAAGTAGAATTCTTTTTTTTAAATTGTATAATGTAGACATAATTGATTTTATATTAATAAAAAATAGTTTAATAATATCATTATTATATTTAATTATTAATTGTTCCTCCTGCTAATTCAATACATAAACGAGCTCCTTTAGTAACAGATAAACCAGAAACAATTATCGGTCTTTTAATATTTCCTACTTTAATAATTTTAACATATTTAATATTTTTTTTAATTAAATTTATTTTTTTTAAAATAGATAAATTTATAGTAGATATACTAGATAAGTTATTTAATTCAAATAATCTAATTTCATCAACAAATACTTTTTTTTTAGAAACAAAACCAAATTTTGGAAGTCTTCTATATAAAGGTGTTTGACCTCCTTCAAATCCCTTGCGAATTTTTCTTCCAGATCTAGATTTTTGACCTTTATGTCCTCTTCCTCCAGTTTTTCCAAAACCTGAACCTATTCCTCTACATATACGTTTTCTTTTTTTATTCTTATATACAGAATTTGATATTGTATTTAAATACATAATTTATCTCCTTTTTTTATATCTATCATATAAAAAACCTGTTTTATCATACCTCTAATAGAGGCGGTGTCTTCTCTTTCTACAGTATCACCAATATAACGTAAACCTAATCCTTTCATAGTTGCTATATGTTTAGGTAAACGACCAATTTGGCTTTTTATTTGTGTTATAAAAATTTTTTTCATAAAATATTAATACACCATATATTTAAAAGTTAGTAATAGATTTACCTAATTTTTTAGCAATCATTTTCGGTGATCTAATTTTTTTCAAACCATCTATAGTTGCTCGAACTACATTAATCGGATTAGTAGACCCATATATTTTAGCTAAAATATTATGAATACCAACTACTTCTAATATCGATCTCATTGCACCTCCAGCAATAATACCAGTACCTTCCGATGCTGGTTTCATAAATATCTTAGAACCTGTATGTGAACCATATACAGAGTGTTGTATAGTTTTCTGAAATAGTGGAATAATAATCATATTTTTTCGTGCTTTTTCCATAGCTTTTTGAATAGCTGCCGGCACTTCCTTTGCTTTCCCATATCCAAAGCCGACTTTTCCATTACCATTACCTACTACAGTTAAAGCAGTAAAAGAAAAAATTCTACCTCCTTTTACTGTCTTTGAAACTCTATTTACAGAAATTAATTTTTCTTTTAAATCTATAGATAATTTTTTATCAAAATTCATATATACTATCCTTTTTTATTAAAAAACTAAACCGGATATACGTGCAGATTCAGCTAATTCTTTTACTCTACCATGATATTTAAAACCAGAACGATCAAATGAAACTATTTTTATACCTTTCTTCAAAGCTCTTTTAGCAATCAACTGTCCTATTAATTTAGCGGATACTTTATTACCTGTATATATATTTTGTATTTTTAATTTTTTAAATTCTAATGTAGATGCACATACAGAAATAACAGATGTATTATATGAAATAATTTGTGCATAAATATGTCTTGAAGTGCGATGTACTACTAAACGAAAAGAACAATTAATTTGTATTTTTTTTCTTATTTTAGTATATCGTCTTATACGAGAATATTTTTTATTTATTTTGCCTTTCATTTTACTTCTTTTTTGCCTCTTTAATACGAATTACTTCATTAAAATAACGAATACCTTTTCCTTTATAAGGCTCAGGGATACGATAAGATCGTATATTAGCTGCTACTTGTCCTACAAGTTGTTTATCTATTCCAGATAAAATAATTTCGTTTTGAGGTAATAAAACTGCTTTTATTGAATTTGGAAGTTTATAAAAAACAGGATGTGAAAAGCCTAGATATAATTTTAAAATATTATTTTCTTTTATTATAACACGATAACCAATACCAAATAAATTTAATTGTTTTTTAAAACCAATGGTAACACCAATAATCATCATATATATTAAAGAACGACAAGTGCCCGCCTGCATCCAACCATATGATTCAGAAAAGTGATTATGTGAAAAAAATAAATAGTTATCTTTTTTTGTAATTTTTACACAAATGTGAATTACACGTTTTAATAAACCTAACGGACCGCTAATTATAACTTCTAAATTGTCTAATTTAATAGTTACATTTTTTGGAATAACTATAGGTGATTTTGCTACACGAGACATTATTTAAATTCCTCTATTTATATAAATTAATGATATTAATTTACGTAACATATAATTTCTCCACCTAAACCTTTTTCTCTTGCAATACGATTAGTCATAACTCCTCTCGAAGTAGAAAGAATTGCAATGCCTAAATTATTCATTACTACAGGTAAATTATGTTTATTACAATATTTACGTAAACTTGGACGACTTATTCTAGAAATATGCTCAATAACAGATTTTCCATTATAATATTTTAAAAAAATCTTTAATTCTAAATTATTAACTTTCTTTATTTTATAATTATAAATATATCCCTCATATTTTAATACTCTTATAATATTTTCTTTTATTTTAGAAAAAGGCACAGTAACAAAAATTTTGTTTGAATTTTGGCCATTACGAATACAAGTTAACATATCAGATATTGGATCTTGCATGCTCATTATAATGCTCCTTATTTAAAGATAAAAAATAATTAATATAATTTTTTACCAACTAGCTTTAGTTAAACCCGGTATTTCCCCTCTCATAGCAGATTCACGTAATTTCATACGACTTAATCCAAATTTTCGCAAAAAAGCATGAGGACGTCCAGTTTGTCGACAACGATTACGTTGTCGGGAAGGACTAGAATCCCTAGGTAATGTTTGTAATTTTAACATAGCATCCCAACGTTCTTTATCTGAAGAATATTTAGATTTAATAATATTCTTTAGTTGAGATCGTATAGTATAATATTTTAATGCTAATTTAATTCTTTTAATTTCTCTTGCTTTCATAGATTGTTTAGCCATATAATTCTACCTTTATAATATTATTTTTGAAAAGGAAAGTTAAAAGCAGAAAGTAAAAATTCACCTTCTAGATTAGATTGAGCATTAGTGGTAATAGTAATATTCATACCTCTAATAGAATCAATTTTTTCATAATTAATTTCAGGAAAAATAATTTGTTCTCGAATACCTAAACTATAATTACCTCTACCATCAAATGATTTACGAGACATTCCTCTAAAATCACGTATTCGTGGTATTGCAATAGTAATTAATTTATCAAAAAAATCCCATTGCCTCTTTCCTCGTAAAGTAACTTTACATCCTACCGGGTATCCTTTACGAATTTTAAAGGTTGCAATAGATTTTTTAGCAACTGTAATTACTGGTTTTTGACCAGAAATTTGAGTTAAATCATTTATTGCATAATCTAATATTTTTTTATTTGTAATAGACTTTCCTACACCCATGTTTAAAGTAATCTTTTTAATTTTAGGAACTGCCATTATTGTAGAATAATTAAATTTATTCATTAATTTTGGAATAACATCAGTAATATAAAAACTTCGTAATCTACACATAATACATATACCTTTTATATCAAGTTAAAATAACTCGTGATTGGATTTATATCGACGTATTTTTTTTCCTGAAGTCCAAAAAAATTCTACTTTATCTGCTTTATTAAGTTTTTTATTAAAAATAGATAAATTAGAAATGTGAATAGGCGCTTCTTGCAAAATAATTCCACCAGTCTGTTTTTTTTCTGGTACAGATTTTTGATGCTTTTTAACTATATTAATTCCACTAACAATAACCATATTATTATTACGATAAATTTTTTTAACTAAACCTGTTTTCCCTTTATCTTTACCGGTTAAAACTATAACTAAATCATTAGAGCGAATTTTAGAAGACATTATTAATTTCCTTTTATAAAACCTCTGGTGCTAAAGAAATAATTTTCATAAATGATTCTGTTCTTAATTCTCGTGTTACTGGACCAAATATACGTGTACCAATAGGTTGTCCTGTAGTATCATTTAAAATAACACATGCATTGCTATCAAAACAAATCATAGACCCGTCTACTCGACGAATTCCCTTTTTAGTACGTACAATTACTGCCTTCATAACATCACCTTTCTTTACTTTACTACGAGGGATTGCTTCTTTAACAGCCACTTTTATTATGTCACCAATACGAGCATAACGTCGTCGTGAACCACCTAAAACTTTTATACACATAACTAAACGAGCGCCAGAATTATCCGCAACATGTAAAATTGTTTGTACTTGTATCATATTATATAATCCTTAAATTTTAAATTTATTTAATAATATATTAAAAAAAAATATAATAATATTAATTATCAATAAATTAATAGAAGACATGAAACTTAACCATAAATGCAATTATCATGCCTTCCGGTTATAAAAATAAAAAATTTTTAAATTATAGATTTTTCTAATATTTTTAATAAAATCCAAGATTTTGTTTTAGATATTGGTCGATATTCACAAATCTCAACCAAATCACCAATATTACAAATATTTTTCTCATCATGTACACATAATTTTGTTCTTTTTTTTATAAATTTTCTATAAATAGAATGTTTAATTCTACGAATAACAACAACAATAATAGATTTTTGCATTTTATTACTAATTACACGACCTTGTAAAACATTTTTTTTCTGGCTCATAATGTATTATTTATCCGATCTGTTAATAAAGTTTTAATACGCGCAATATCTTTTCTAACTTTTCGTATCAAATGTGTCTTTTTTAACTTTCCTGAAGATAATTGTAATCGCATATTAAATTGTTCTTTTAATAACTCAAATAATTTTTCTTCTAAATCTTTTTGTAAGATATTTTTTTGTATTATCATATTCATAGTTACATTACCGTTTTAGATACAAAAACAGTTTTAATAGGTAATTTTGATGAAGCAAGTTTAAATGCAAAACGAGATTCTTTTTCTGAAATACCATTAACTTCATATAATATTTTACCCGGTTGTACTAAAGCAACCCAATATTCTACATTACCCTTACCTTTTCCCATACGAACTTCTAAAGGTTTTTGTGTAATAGGTTTATCTGGAAAAATACGAATCCACATTTTTCCTTGACGTTTTACAGAACGTGTAATAGTTCTACGAGCAGATTCAATTTGTCTAGAAGTTAACCTTCCTCTAGTAAGAGCTTTTAAACCATAAATTCCAAAACTTATTTTATTATCAATAGATAAACCTCTATTTTTTCCTTTATGCATTTTTCGAAATTTTGTACGTTTTGGTTGCAACATATATATAAACCTCCATAACTTATTTTCGATTTCTTCGAGAATTTTTTTTCACTAAACCAAATTTCTTTTTATCTTTTTTTTGAGCAAAAACCATTCCATCTAATATTTCACCTTTAAAAATCCATACTTTTACTCCAATTATTCCATACGTAGTATGAGCTTCTGAAGTATTATATTCAATATCTGCTCTTAATGTATGTAAAGGAACCCTTCCTTCTCTATACCATTCTCTACGAGCAATTTCTACCCCCCCTAAACGTCCACTTACTTCTACTTTAATACCCTTTGCTCCTTGACGAATAGCATTTTGAACTGAGCGTTTCATAGCTCGTCTAAACATAATTCTTCTTTCTAACTGAGATGCAATATTATCTGCTACTAATTTAGCATCCAATTCTGGTTTACGAATTTCAGAAATATTTATTTGTGCTGGAACATTAGTTAATTTAGAAATTTCTATACGTAATTTTTCAACATCTTCTCCTTTTTTTCCAATTACAATACCCGGTCTTGCTGTATATATAGTTAATTTAATACTTTTAGAAAGACGCTCAATAACAACTTTAGATATTGAAGCTTTTGTTAGTTTTTTCATTATAAAACTACGAACTTTAAAATCACTATCTATATAATTTGAAAATTCTTTTTTACCAGCAAACCAAAAAGAATTCCATGATTTAATAACACCTAATCGCATTCCATTAGGATGTACTTTTTGACCCATTAGTTTCCCCTTGAATAAATAGAATCAGATAAAATGATCGTAAGATGACTTGTTCTCTTTAAAATTCTATCAGCCCTACCTTTTGCTCTAGGCATCATACGTTTCATACTACTACCGCTATTAACAAAAATTTTTGAAATAATTAATATTTTTGCATCACAACCATAATTATGTTCAGCATTAGATAAAGCTGACTTTAATAATTTTTTAACTAAAATAGCTGATTTTTTATTTAAATTTGATAAAACATGTAATGATAATAATGCATTTTTACCGCGAATAATATTTGCAATTAAACGTATTTTTTGAGCCGAAGAACGAATTTGATTATATTTAGCTAATATATTCATATTATTTTCTTTATAGTGTTATTTAAATAGTATTTTTAATTTTTTTATCTGCAGTATGTCCTTTATAAGTTCTTGTAATAGAAAATTCTCCTAATTTATGACCAACCATTTCTTCAGTAATAAATACTGGAATATGTTTACGACCATTATGTACTAATATTGTCAAACCAATCATATTAGGAAAAATTGTAGAACGTCTAGACCATGTACGAACTGCTTTTTTCTTTTCTTCTTTTAATGAATTCTGAATCTTTTTTAACAAATGTACATCAATGAAAGGACCCTTTTTAAGAGATCGAGGCATATACTTTTCTCCTATATAATTATTTATTTCTGTGACGTACAATGAACTTTTCCGTTCTTTTATTTTTTCTAGTTTTTTTACCTTTTGTTTTCATTCCCCAAGGACTAACAGGATGTTTACCGAAATTTCTACCTTCACCACCTCCATGAGGGTGATCTACTGGGTTCATTGCAGTACCACGTACAGTAGGTCTAATTCCATATCGACGAGAAGCACCTGCTTTTCCTAAAACACGTAACATATGCTCTGCATTACCTACTTCTCCTATAGTTGCGCGACATTCTATGTGAATCTTTCTTAATTCTCCAGAACGTAATCGTATAACCACATATTTATTTTCTTTAGAAATTAATTGAGCATAATTTCCAGCAGATCGAGCAATTTGACCTCCTTTACCAGATTTCATTTCAATATTATGTATAATAGTACCAACAGGAACATTTTTTAACGGTAAAGTATTTCCTATTTTGATCGGTGCTAAATTTCCAGATTCAATAATATCACCAACTTGAATACCCTTAGGTTCTAAAATATAACTTCTACTACCATCTTTATATAATACTAAAATAATGTTTGAGGATCTATTAGGATCATATTCAATTCTTTTAACTACACCTTTAATATTGTCTTTATATCTTTTAAAATCAATACAACGATATAATTGTTTATGCCCACCACCAATATGACGTGTTGTAATACGACCATAATTATTTCTTCCGCCGGTTTTGATCTTTTTCTGTAATAAAGGTTCGTATGGTCGACCTTTATGTAAATTAGAATGCACTACCTTTATTACATGCCGTCTACCAGGAGATGTTGGTTTACATTTTATAATTGCCATATAACCCCCTTTTAATCATTATTATGCTGAATGACCTAAAAATTCTAAATTTTGACCAGGTTGTAAAATCACATATGCTTTTTTCCAATCATTAGATTTACATAGTTTACTTTTCTTACGTTTTCTTTTTCCTTTTACTATCAAAGTATTAATTTTATATACTCGAACTTGAAAAAATTTTTCAATAGCTGATTTAATCTCAAATTTAGTAGAATTTTTTAATACTTTTAATACTACTGTATTATTTTTTTTCATATTATCCGATGTTTTTTCAGAAACATGAGGTGATAAAAGTACTTTTAATAATTTTTCTGTATAAATCATTGAAACATAACCTCAATTTTTTTAATTGCTGAAACAGTAATTAATACATTTTCATATGATATTAAACTAACAGGATTAATTGATTTTACATCCAAAACACATATAGAATATAAATTTCTAGATGCAAATAATAAGTTTTTATTTATATCATCAGTAATAATTAAAGCACGAATAAAATTCATTAACTTTAATTTTTTCAATAATATTTTTGTTTTAGGAGATTCAATTGAAAAATTTTTAAATAAAAATAAACGATTTTGTCGAATTAATTCTGAAAAAATACTTTTTATAGCGCCTTTATACATTTTTTTATTTATTTTTAAAAAATATTTTTTAGGTTTTGCTGCAAAGGTAACTCCTCCTGATCTCCAGATAGGACTTCTTAAAGATCCTGAACGAGCTCTACCTGTACCTTTTTGTCTCCAAGGTTTTTTACCTGAACCCGATACTTCTGATCTACTTTTCTGAGCTTTACTTCCTTGTCTTTTACGAGCTAAATATGCAACTACAATTTGATGAACGAGAGACTCGTTAAAAGAAGCATTAAAAATACGTTCAGATAAACAATATGATTCATCTGTACCTTGACATATTAAATCCATCTTTTTTTACCCCCTCTTCCTTTATTTATTCTTAATTGCCGGTTTAATTAATATATTACTTCCAATACAACCAGGAACAGATCCTTTAATAAATATTATTTTTTTAAGATCATCTATTTTTATAATACATAAATTTTGTATTGTAATACGTTTGTTACCCAAATGACCCGGCATTTTTTTACCTTTAAATACATGACCAGGTGTTTGATTTTGACCAATAGAACCAGGAACACGATGAGATAAAGAATTCCCGTGAGTAGCATCTTGCATACTAAAATTCCAGCGTTTTACTGTACCAGAAAAACCTTTACCTTTAGAAATACCTGTTACATCTACTTTTTTGATATTATTAAATAAATTTATAGTTATTTTTTGACCACATTTAAATTTTGATAAATTATTACACCTAAATTCCCATAATCCTCTACCAATAGGTATTTTATATTTCATATAATGACCTAATTCAGGTTTTAAAACACTATTTTTTTTTTTAATACCTGTAGTTAATTGAATAGATTCATATTTATCATTATTCAATGATTTAATTTGTACAATAGTATTATCAAGTACCTCAATTAATGTTACAGGAATAGACGAACTATCATTCATAAAAATTCGTGTTATTCCTAATTTTTTACCAACTAGACCTATCATTGCTGTTTGCCTTTATTAATTGAAAATCAATTTTATATAATATTTTTATGTTAATCCAAGCTAATTTGTACATCAACTCCCGCAGCAAGATCTAAACGCATCAATGCATCAACAGTTTTTTCTGTAAGTTGTATAATATCAATTAATCTTTTATGAGTTCTAATTTCATATTGATCACGAGCGTCTTTATTTACATGAGGTGAAACTAAAATAGTAAATCTCTCTTTTCGAGTAGGTAACGGAATAGGTCCTAATACTTTAGCTCCAGTACGTTTTGCTGTATCTACAATTTCTGCTGTAGATTGATCAATTAAACGATAATCAAAAGCTTTTAAACGAATACGAATTCTCTGACCGGGCATAAATACAGAACTCCTTATTTAAGTAAATTCTATTTTATCAATTTAATTTAATTAACAAAATTATATAAATAATAATTTATTTTTCAAAAAAAATAATAAATTAAATATTTTTATATAATAATTTTATAAATAATTATTATTGCTTATTTAAAAAAATACTGTGTAATATTTATATTAAGTGTCAAGAAAAGAGAAATACTCTATTCTTGACAAAAATGTCAAAATATTGATATATAATAAAATTTATATTAATATTATGCAATTACTTTTGCAACTACACCAGCTCCAACTGTTCTACCACCTTCTCGAATCGCAAAACGTAATCCTTCAGCCATAGCAATAGGATGTATTAATGTTACTACCATTTTTATATTATCTCCAGGCATGACCATTTCAACATTATCAGGAAGTTCAATAGAACCAGTAACATCGGTTGTTCTAAAATAGAACTGAGGGCGATAACCTTTAAAGAAAGGAGTGTGTCTTCCACCTTCATCTTTCGATAAAACATAAACTTCAGATTCAAATTTTAAATGAGGATGAATAGTTCCTGGTTTAGATAAAACCTGACCGCGTTCAATATCATCCCTTTTTGTTCCCCGTAATAAAATACCAACATTTTCTCCTGCGCGACCTTCATCTAGCAATTTACGAAACATTTCTACACCAGTACATATCGTTTTAGTGGTAGGTTTAATTCCAACAATTTCAATTTCTTCACCAACTTTAATAATTCCACGTTCAATACGACCTGTTACAACAGTACCACGACCAGAAATAGAAAAAACATCTTCGATTGGTAATAAAAACGGTTCATCAATAGCTCTAACTGGTATAGGAATATATTGATCTAAGTAATTTGCTAACTCAATAATTTTATCTTCCCAAACTTTATCTCCTTCTAATGCTTTTAAAGCTGAACCGCGTATGATAGGAATATCATCTCCTGGAAAATCATATTGCGTTAATAAATCACGAACCTCCATTTCAACTAATTCTAATAATTCTTCATCATTAACCATGTCACATTTATTTAAAAAAACAACAATATGCGGAACTCCTACTTGTCTTCCTAATAAAATATGTTCTCTAGTTTGAGGCATAGGACCATCAGTAGCTGCTACTACTAAAATTGCTCCATCCATTTGAGCTGCACCAGTAATCATATTTTTTATATAATCAGCATGTCCAGGACAATCAACATGAGCATAGTGACGAACTTCTGTATCGTATTCAACATGTGAAGTATTAATTGTAATACCTCTAGCTTTTTCTTCTGGAGCATTATCAATTTGTTCAAAAGCGCAGGCCTTACCACCAAATCTTTTTGATAAAACAGTAGTTATAGCTGCTGTTAAAGTAGTTTTTCCATGATCTACGTGACCAATAGTTCCAACATTAATATGAGGTTTGGAACGATTAAATTTTTCTTTAGACATTATTTTTTCCTTTATTAATAAACTTATTCTTTAAAAAATAAAAATATATAAAAAAATATTATTAACATTTTCTCTTAGAGATAATAGTATCACAAATTGAACTAGGAGCTTCTGTATACTTGATAAATTCCATAGAATAAGAGGCTCTTCCTTGAGTTTGAGACCTTAAATCAGTAGCGTACCCAAACATTTCTGATAAAGGAACATATGCTTTAATATTTTTTCCGCCTATTAAATCATCAACCATACCTTCAATAATTCCTCGGCGACGATTAATATCACCAATTACATCACCCATATATTCTTCAGGTGTCTCTACTTCAACTTGCATAATAGGTTCTAATAAAATTGGATTTGCTTGTTTAAATGCCGATTTAAATGCATATGAAGCAGCTAATTTAAAAGCAAGTTCTGAAGAATCAACATCATGATATGACCCATCATGTAGTCGTATTCCAATATCAACAACAGGATATCCAGCTAAAGGACCTGATTTTAATTGCTCCTGAATACCTTTATCAATAGAAGAAATATATTCCCCTGGTATAACTCCACCTTTAATGTCATTAATAAAAGAATAACCTGATTCATCTGGTTTCAAAGGAAAAATATCAATTACAACATGCCCATATTGTCCTCTACCTCCAGATTGTTTAATATGTTTACCTTCAATATCTATTACCTTATTTAAAATCGTCTCACGATAAGCAACTTGTGGTTTACCTATATTAGCATCAACATTAAATTCACGCTTCATTCGGTCAACAATAATTTCCAAATGTAACTCTCCCATACCAGCTATAATTGTTTGATTAGATTCATTATCCGTCCATACTTTAAATGAAGGATCTTCTTTAGCTAATCTATTTAAAGCTAAACCCATTTTTTCCTGATCAGCTTTGGTTTTAGGTTCAACAGCAATAGAAATAACTGGTTCGGGAAAATCCATTTTTTCTAGAACAATTGGGTGATTTACATCACATAATGTATCACCAGTAGTAACATTTTTTAAACCAATTGCAGCAGCAATATCTCCAGCTCTAACTTCTTTTATTTCTTCACGTTTATTCGCATGCATTTGCACAATTCTACCAAATCTTTCAGTATGTGATTTTACAGAATTTAGTACTACATCCCCCGACCGAACAACACCTGAATAAACACGAAAAAAAGTTAAGTTTCCAACAAAAGCATCAGATGCAATTTTAAATGCAAGAGCAGAAAAAGGTTGTTTATCATCAGAACTTCTAAATAAAGTAGTATTTTTTTTATCTTTTATAAAATTTTTAGTTTCATCAATATCTTTAGGAGAAGGTAAATATTCAATGATAGCATCTAATAAAGCTTGTACACCCTTATTTTTAAATGCAGATCCACAAGTTATCAAAGTAATTTCATTGTTTAATGCTCTTTTTCTCAATCCTATTTTAATATCTTGTTCTTTTAAATCTTCATCTTGCAAATATTTTTCCATTAAATCATCATCTGCTTCAGCTGCAATTTCTACTAAATTTATATGCCATTTTTTAGAAATAGGTAATAACTCTTTTGGAATCTCATAATATTTAAATGTTATACCCTGATCTTTTTGAGACCATTTTATTGCTTTCATTTTTACTAAATCAACAATACCTAAAAAATTTTCTTCAGAACCAATAGATAACTGGATTGGGACAGCTATAGTATGTAAACGTGTATGAATTTGATTAACAACTTTAAAAAAATCCGCTCCCATTCTATCCATTTTATTTATAAAAGCAATTCTTGGTACTTTATATTTATTTGCCTGTCTCCATACCGTCTCTGATTGGGGTTGAACCCCTCCAACAGCGCAGTAAATCATTACTACTCCATCTAATATTCTCATTGATCTTTCTACTTCAATTGTAAAATCAACATGACCTGGGGTATCAATAATATTAATTCGATGTGGTAAAAATTGATTAGCCATTCCTGACCAAAAAGTAGTCGTTGCTGCGGAAGTTATTGTAATCCCTCTTTCTTGCTCTTGAACCATCCAGTCCATAGTAGCTGCGCCATCATGAACTTCTCCAATTTTATGATTAATGCCAGTATAAAACAATATACGTTCAGTCGTAGTTGTTTTACCTGCATCAATATGTGCACTAATACCAATATTTCGATATTGAGTAACAGGTGTTATACGTACCATAAAAATCCTCTTATTAATATAAGATCTATAATAAAATAATTTTACATATTTATATATATAAAAATATTTTTATAAATAAAATTACCAACGATAATGTGCAAATGCTTTATTTGCATCAGCCATTTTATGAACCTCTTCACGTTTACGTACAGCTGAACCTTTATTTTCTATAGCATCTGCTAATTCATTAGTTAATCGTATTGACATAGACTTATCTGTACGTTTACGAGCAGCTTCTACAATCCATCTCATTGCTAAAGCATTCCTTCTTACTGGACGAACTTCTACTGGAACCTGATAAGTAGACCCTCCAACACGACGTGATTTTACTTCTACAAGTGGCTTTACATTATCTAATGCTGATATAAAAATATCTAATTCTTTTTTATTCATTTTTTTAGATAAAGTTGATAGTGCTGAATAAACAATTTCTTCAGCAATAGACTTTTTACCATTAACCATTAATATATTAATAAATTTAGCTAATAAATCTGAAGAAAATTTAGGATCTGGTAAAATTTTACGCTGTCCTATTATGTGACGACGTGGCATATATACACTCCTTTAAAATATCTATGTTTTTAATTTTTTAACACCATATTTAGATCTACCTTTTTTTCGATCCTTAACACCCGAACAATCTAACGAACCTCTAACTACATGATATCGTACACCAGGTAAATCTTTTACTCGTCCTCCACGTATTAAAATAACTGAATGTTCCTGTAAATTATGACCTTCTCCTCCAATATAAGCTGTTACTTCATAACCATTAGTTAATCGAACACGACAAACTTTTCTCAATGCAGAATTTGGTTTTTTAGGTGTTGTAGTATATACTCTGGTACATACTCCTCTTTTTTGAGGACAACCAGATAAAGCAGGAACATTACTTTTTACTAATTTTCGTACTCTTGGAGTACGTACTAGTTGATTAATAGTAGACATATATTCTCCTTAATACTCTATTTTTATATATTAAAATTATTAAAAATATTATACCGAATAAAGTAGTATAATAAAAATCATTCAATATATATTGTATTAATTTTACCTTTTAAAATAATTACCAAGTCATGTTTCTATTATGACTTAATGTTAATAATACAAAACTACAATAGTTAATCATAATTAATTGATTTTTTTTAGCTAATTTTAAAAAACCTCTAGCGGATAAATCATTTTCTAAAAAATAAATTAAATTAAAATTTTTATAAAATTTTTCTAAAAAAATATTATCTATAACTCCTAATATTACGCCATCCTGAAGACAAATTAAATCATCACACGCAGAACTAAATGAAAACAAAGATGACATAGATATATCATACGGAGAATTTAATAAAATATGTAACATAAATTTTTTATTATCACCACTTAAAAATAAAATCAAATTTATTAATTTTTTTTTGAATATAAAAACTATTTAAAAATTTTACTGGTAATAAAAATTTATCATTATCTTTTAAACCTCTCTGATAAGCAGAATTTTTACAAAAAAAAAATCTTTTATATCATATAATGATAAAATTTTAAAAGAAAGAGAATAATTATGTAATTTAATTAAACTTGGTTTTTGATGTAACATTAATTGAAATACACCATCATCAATAAAAAATAAAGAAATTTTGTTACTAAATAAGGAAAAGGATAAAATAAAATCTAATCCTTCTCTACTAATACTATTTCCATGCGGGGCTTTAGAAAAAACAAAAGCAATAGATTTCATTAGATTAAACTTTTATTTAAAATTAAAATTGTATAATACGATCACAATTATTTATAGAATAAGATAATTCACTTAAACTAGTTAAGTTAAATGAAGATGAATAAATTTCTTGAATATATTTAGACTTAATAATAGACTTGTTTAATAATATTCCTCGTCTATATGCAGAACTAGGACAAATACATAATTTTAAATTATATTTTTCTTTTAGATTTATCCATCCTTTTAATATATTAAACTCATTTATAGGAGGAGAAATCATAATGTTAGCGTTATACACACCTGAAGAATAAAAAAAAATTTTTTTTATATGGTGATTTAAAAAAAGAATAGATTTAACAAATAAAAAAGCAGTTATAGAGTTCTGAGTTCCATAAGGTGGGCCAGTTACAAAAAGAATAAAGTTCATATTAATACCATTATTAATCGGATTTATATAAAAAAATAAAACATATTATACATATAACTATAAACATTTAATTTTTAATAATTAATTAAAATTAATGATATAAATATACATTTATAAAAACAATGAAATTATATTTAAAAAATATAAATTTTTTTTATTTAAAAAAAATTACTATTTTTTTTAAAGTATTATTTTATTAATTATATTAAATTTAATACACTAAAAATTTTCTTTAAATTATTTTTACTATAATTCAATGCAGTCTTTTTTCCAAACTTTAAAATATCAATTAAATAATCTTCATTTTTTCTAAAATAAAAATATGATTTCTGTATCTTAAAAATTGTATCACAAATAACATCTGATAATATTTTTTTAAAGCTAGAATATTGATAAAATTTAAATCTCTTTTCTAGAATAGAAATATTAGTATCTGTTAAAGATGAAAAAATTGATAACAAATTAGAAATACCTGGTTTTTTTTCAGGATCAAATATAATTTGAGATGGGTTATCAGAATCCGTTAATGATTGTTTTATTTTTAAATATATAACATCTATTTTATCTAATAAAAAAATTGTATTATTTACATTTATATCTGATTTAGACATTTTTTTTTTAGGATTTTGTAAAGCCATAATTTTAGATCCTATTGATTCTATTAAAATATCTGGTATAATAAAAATATTATCATATATAGAATTAAAACGAAGAGCAATTTTTCTTACTAGTTCTATATGTTGTTTTTGATCCAAACCAACAGAAACAAAATTAGTATTATATAATAAAATATCAGCAGCCATTAAAACAGGATAAGAAAATAAAGACAAATTAATTTGTGTATTATTATATAATAATCTTTTCTTAAATTGTGTCATACGAGATAATTCACCAAAATAAACAAAATTACTCAAAATCCAATATAATTGACTATGTGTATATACATGAGATTGTAAAAAAATTACACTATTATTAGGATCTACACCACATGATAAATATAAAGCTACCATATCCAAAATATTACTAGAAAAAAAATCTTTTGTATTATCTTGTTTAAGAGTAGTTAATGAATGTAAATCAGCAATACAAAAAAAGCATTGATAATCTTTCTGAATATTTTTCCATCTATACATAGTTCCGCAATAATTACCTAAAGTAGGTAAACCAGTTGGTTGAATACCTGTAAACATAATGTCTTTTTTTTTAAAATCTAACATATATAAAAAAATCCTTAAAAAATATTTTTTAAAAATGTATAGCATACATATTTATATAAACTATAAAATCAAATTAAAATATTTTTAAAATCTTCTATAGCTTGTACACAATCATTAGAATGAAAAATAGCTGATCCAATTACTAAAATATCAGCACCTGAATGTATAACGCTTGAAAAATTTGATAAATTAATCCCTCCATCTACCGATAATAAAATATTTCTTTTTTTTTTATTAATTAAATAACGTATATATTTAATTTTTTTTAAAATATGTTTTAAAAAACACTGTCCTCCAAAACCAGGATTAACCGCCATTACTAATATTAAATCTAATTCATCAATTACATAATCTAAAAAATTTAAAGAAGTCGCAGGATTTAAAGCAATTCCAACTCCACAACCAATATTTTTAATGATTCGTATAGTTTTATCTAAATGATTAGTAGTTTCAGGGTGAATAGTAATAAATTTTACATTTAAATTATAGAATAAGGAAATTAAAGAATCTACCGGAGAAGCCATTAAATGCACGTCAATTTGAACTGGAATTTTATTATTTTTTATAGACTGTAATATTATAGGACCCATAGTAAGATTAGGAACATAATGATTATCCATAACATCAAAATGAATAAGATTACAACCAGCATGTAAAACTTTTCGTATATCATTTTCTAAATTACAAAAATTTGCAGATAAAATTGACGGAACAATTAAAAAATTTTTCATACATTTCCTATATTATAACAGTTAATATATAATTTTTAATGAAAAATATTTATAAAAATAAAATTATAAATAATTATAAATATACAATAAATAACTTAATTAAATTTTTAAAAAATATATTTTTTTTGAAATTTTTTAATAGACTTTAAAAGAAAGTTTTGATCTATAGAAGAAAAAATTTTTACTTTACCTATAGTAACAGGTAAAATTAAACGAATAATTCCATTTAATACTTTTTTATCTCGCAACATTAAAAAAAGATAGTCATTTGGTTTCATATTTTTAGGTCCTATTATTGGTAAACCAATGTTATGAAAAATTTTTATTATTCTAAATAAATCATCTTCTTTTAAAATATTTAACTGAAAAGATAAGTATGATGCCATTATAATACCAACTGAAACAGCATCACCATGTAACCATTTTCCATAACCTGTATAAGTTTCAATAGCGTGAGCAAAACTATGTCCTAAATTCAAAAAAGCTCGTGAACTATTTTCTTTTTCATCATTTTCAACAATTCGTACTTTTAATTCACAACATTTTTTTATACAAAATAAAAGTTCATTTTCATATAAATTTAATATTTTTAATAAATTTTTTTCTAACCATATAAAAAAATTATAATCAAAAATAATTGCATATTTAATAATTTCAGCTATACCTGAAATAATATGTTTTTTAGGTAAAGTTAAAAGAAAATCAATATCAATTAATACACCTTTAGGTTGCCAAAATGAACCAATCATATTCTTTCCTAAAGAATGATTAATACCAGTTTTTCCTCCTATAGAAGCATCAACTTGAGCTAATAAAGTAGTGGGAATCTGAAAAAAATTAACTCCTCTTTGATATATTGATGCAACAAAACCTGTAATATCACCAACAACTCCACCACCTAAAGCTATTAATGATAAATTACGACCATATGATTTTTTTAATAAAAAGGATATTATTTTTTCAACAGTTTTAAAATTTTTAAAATTCTCCCCATCTTTAATTAAAAAAAATTTTATATCTTTAATATAATTATAAAAATTAGTTTTTAATTTATTTTTTAAAATAATATTATATACATTTTCATTTATAATTATGACACTATTTTTATTACTTAAAAAAAAAGATGATATAGATTCATCTTTTAACAATTGACTACCAATATATATATCATAACTATTAAAATTTAAATTTACATGTACTTTATCTATCATAATATAAACTCTTATTTAATTTAAAAAAATTAAAATCATTAAATTAATTTAACAAATTACTCGTGCGTATATAATATATAATATCAGATATAATTGATTTTACTTTTTTATTATAAGTATCAATAATAATATGAGAAATATTTTTGTATAAAGGATCACGTATTTGAAACAAATCATGTAATATTTTTTTATTTTTATTATTATTGTTAGACAACAAAGGTCTTTTTTTATCAATTTTAGTTCTATTGAATTGTTCATTAACAGTTGCTCGTAAATATACAACAGTACCTCTAGAAAATAAAAAATCCCTTGATTTAGATGATAATATTGACCCCCCTCCTGTAGCTAATATTATACCTTTTTTATTAGTTAATTCATTAATAATTTTTTCTTCACGTATACGAAATTCTGATTCACCTTCTACCTCAAAAACCCAATCTATATCTGCACCAGTTCTTTTTTCGATTTCAATATCAGAATCATAAAATTGCATATTTAACAATTTAGATAAACCACGACCGATAGTACTTTTTCCAGCTCCCATTGGACCAACTAAAAAAATATTTTTTTTTTTATCTTTATTCATACATACCTTCTAAAATTATTAATAACTATTAAATATAATTATATTTTTACTAAAAAAGTAAAATTTTAATAACTAAAATAAAAATTTAAAAAAATAAAATATAAAAATTATCAATATAAAATTATATAATATAATAAAAAACTTGATTTTAAAAACACTTTTTAATATGATAAATAATTAATATTATATTATACAGGTGAGATGTCTGAGAGGTTTAAGGAGCATGCCTGGAAAGCGTGTATATTTTAAAAAGTATCAAGGGTTCGAATCCCTTTCTCACCAAAAAAAATCAATATAATAATATCAATGTAATTATTATTTCATTCATTAAATTTATTTATTTTTATTAATAATTAATAATATGAATGTTTACCAGAAACATGATTAGTAATATCACTTACACCAGATATTTCAGGAAAATGTTTAATTAATCTTTTTTCTATTCCTATTTTTAAAGTTTGATCTATCATAGAACATCCATTACATCCTCCAGAAAATTTTATAATTGCTATACCAGTATTACTAATTCCAATTAAAATAACTGAACCACCATGTAATAAAAGCTTTGGATTAATTTTAGTAGATAAAAATCTTTTTACATTAAATTCTAACTGAGAAAATTTTTTTGATTTTTTTAATATTTTTGCATAAGGAGCTTTTAAAGTAATTTGTGTACCTAAATCATTTTCTATTATATCTATGATAGTATTTTTTAAAAATGGAAGCATAAATTTAGAAATATAAATATTAAATTTACTAAAAGATATTACTTCATCATTTATATCATCAATATCTTGATGATCGCAATAAGACATGCCACATTCGGCGTACATAGTACCTGGAGAGTTAACAAAAATTCTAATATTTGTATTACTTTTTTTTTTAGATAATAATTTAACAATATATTTTTCAGCTAAATCAGAAATTGTAATCACAGAATTATCCTTTATAATATGTTATTGTATAATAATATAAATAAACATATTTATATTAATACAATCATAATAATATACAAAATTTTTATTAATTAAATTATTGTTAAAAAATTAATTAATAATAAAAAATTTATAAATCAAATGAAAAAAAAAATACATTGGTCTATTATAGGAAAAGGGGAAATAAATATAGTTTTTTTTCATGGATGGGGTATACACTCTATTGCTTGGAGTAAAATTATTCCAATATTAAAACTATCTTTTACATTACATGTAATTGATTTACCGGGATTTGGAAAAAGCGTTAATTGTTCAGTTATGAATTTTAAAGAAATATCTAATTATTTATTAAAAAAAATAAAAAATAAAGTAATATGGTTAGGATGGTCTATGGGGGGACTGATTGCTCATTATATGAGTTTAAATTATCCCAATTATACTATTGCTATGGTTCATGTAACTTCATCACCTTATTTTATAAAACAAAAAGAATGGTTAGGTGTATCAAAAAATACATTAAAAACAATAAAAAAAAATATATTTACTAATTACAATAAATTTTTAAAACAATTCATTATATTACATGTTTTTGATAAAAAAATTAAAAATTTATCAATAAATAATTTGTTTTTGAAAAAATATCCTAATCCAAAAAAAAAAGCTATTGAAATAGGATATCAGTGGTTAACAGAAATTGATCAAAGAAATGAAGTGCTCTCAAATAGCATTCCAATACTTAAAATATATGGTGAATTGGATAAAATTGTACCTCGAGAAATATGTTATAAAATAAATTATATACATAAAAATAGCAATTCTGTTATCATTAAAGGAGCTAAACATGCTCCTTTTTTATCACATCCTAATATTTTTTGTAATATTTTAAAAAAATTTATTAAAAATAAAAAAATTGATAATTAAAATTAAAATATATTTAATAACAACAGTAATATTAATAAAAAAAAATTAATAAATAATTAAAAAGGAATATCTTCATCATCAAAATCAATCTTAGATGTTGTATCTACTAAATGAGATTTGTTTTTATATTCTGAAGAAATATCATCATTCGATAATTTATTTGTTCTAATAGATTTATTTTTATTATTTGATATATTCTGAATTTTATCAATAGATGTATTCGATACATTATTTGTATTACGTGAACCTAACATTTGCATGGATCCTGTAACACTAACAATAACTTCTGTTGTATATCGATCTAATCCATTTTGATCTTTCCATTTACGTGTTTGCAAAGATCCTTCAATATAAACTTGAGATCCTTTTTTTAAATATTGACCTGAAATTTCAGCAATTTTTCCAAATAAAACTACTCTATGCCATTCAGTTTTTTCTTTTGTTTCGCCTGTATTCTTATCTTTCCATATATCAGAAGTAGCAATAGTAATATTGACTACTGCTCCACCATTAGGCATATAACGTACATCCGGG
The DNA here is from genome assembly GCF_900698895.1 of Buchnera aphidicola (Cinara curtihirsuta). Classification (NCBI taxonomy): domain Bacteria; kingdom Pseudomonadati; phylum Pseudomonadota; class Gammaproteobacteria; order Enterobacterales; family Erwiniaceae; genus Buchnera; species Buchnera aphidicola. The sequence goes on from NZ_LR217700.1 coordinate 397,742, forward strand.
TCCTGTCCTAAATAACCAATTAAAATAACTTTATTCACACCTCTACTAGCCATAAAATTTAACCTGAATGTAATGAATATAAATATATAAATATAAAAAATTATATCATAAAATATAAAAATATTTTATACTTCTAACTATTTTAATTAAATCAAATATATATAGATTTAATTATCTATTTATATAAAAATATATTATAAAAATAGATATATATAAAAATTATTTAACTCACTATTATATTTTAAAATAAAAGAAAAAAAATACAACTTTTATATTAAAAAAATATATTATTTAATATTACTATATAAAAAAATCAATATAAAATATGAAAAATAATTACTCAAATAAATTTTCTGTTGCTCCTATGTTAAAATATACAGATCCACATTGTCTATTTTTTTATCGACAATTAACAAAAAATACTCTTTTATACACTGAAATGATTACTACACAAAAAATGTTACATTCAAAAAATTTATTTAAAAAAAAACAAATAAAAAATAATTACCCTATAGCAATACAACTAGCCGGAAATAACCCAAAACATATTGCAAAATGTGCAAAAATAGCATACAAAATGGGTTTTAATGAAATAAATTTAAATATTGGATGTCCTTCTAAACATGCTCAACTAGGTAATTTTGGTGTATGTTTAATGCATAAACCTATTTTAGTATATGAATTAATTAAATCCATATATTTTACAGTACCTATTCCAATAAGTGTTAAAATTAGAATAGGAACTAATAAAAAAAATGATTATCAATCTCTTAAAAATTTTATTAAAAAGGTATCAAAAAATAAATATTGTATTAAATTTATTATTCATGCTAGGATTGCTGATTTAAAAATACAAAGCCCTAAAAAAAATCGCAGAATACCTTTATTAAATTATAATTATGTATATAAAATTAAAAAAGATCTGCCACATTTGATAATTATTATTAATGGAGGAATAAAATCTATTTTAGAAATAAAACAACATTTACAAAATGTAGATGGAGTTATGATGGGAAGAGAAATATATAAAAATCCATTATTACTTTATAAAATTGAAACAGAAATTTTTTCTTATAAAAAAAATATTAATTTAAAAAAATGTTTTAAAAAAATGTTAATTTATATTAATCAGGAAGAAAAAAATGGAAATAAAATTATTCATATAATGAAACATATGTTAAATATTTTTTATAATCATCCACAAGCAAAAAAATGGAAATTATATATTTTATATTGTATACATAATAAAAAAAATATATTTAATTTATTTAAAAAAATAAATAAAATTTTTGATAAAAAAAATAAAAATTTTTTTCATAAATACTAATATTAAATATTAAAAATATTATTTATACAATAATGTAAAATTTATATTTAAACATTTATATAAGAGAAACGGTTGTTTATGATAGATTTAAAAAAAAAAATAAATAAACTAAAAATTCCACCTCATTCATTAGAAGCAGAACAATCAGTTCTAGGTGGTTTAATGCTAGATAATCAACAATGGGATATAATTTCAGAAAATATTGTTGCTGAAGATTTTTATAATAGACAACATCAATTAATTTTCTATGAAATGAAAAGTCTAATTGAAAAAGGTTCTCCAATAGATTTAATTACATTATCAGAATCCTTAGAACAAAAAGGAGAACTAAATAATGTAGGAAGATTTTCTTACTTAGCAGAAATCTCTAAAAATACACCTAGTATTACTAACATTATTGCATATGCTGAAATAATCAGAGAAAGAGCAATTATACGTGAAATTATTTTAACAGCACACAATATTGCATATTCTGGATATCACCCAAAAGGAAGAAAAAGCACAGAATTATTAGATTACGCTGAATCTAGTATATTTAAAATATCTGAAACGCGTAAAAAAAATAACACAGGTCCAAAAAATATAGAAAAAATTTTAGATAAAACAATACAATCAATTGAAAAACTTTTAAAACAACCTAATAATGGTATTACTGGATTAAATACCGGATATCATGATTTAAATAAAAAAACATTTGGTTTACAACAATCAGACTTAATTATTATTGCCGCTCGACCATCAATGGGTAAAACAACATTTGCTATGAATTTATGTGAAAACACAGCAATGTTATATGAAAAACCAATTTTAATTTTTAGCTTAGAAATGCCTGGAGAACAAATTATGATTCGTATGTTAGCTTCATTATCAAGAGTAAATCAATCAAATATTAGAACTGGAAAATTAAATGATGAAGAATGGAGTAGAATATCTAGTACTATTAATATTTTATTAAAAAAAAAAAATATATATATTGATGATTCATCAGGTCTAACACCTAATGAAGTACGCTCACGCTCAAGAAAAATATATAGAGAAAATAACGGATTAAGCTTAATTATGATTGATTATTTACAATTAATAAAAATACCATCATTATCGGGAAATAGAACATTAGAAATAGCTGAAATTTCAAGAACATTAAAATCACTAGCAAAAGAACTCAATATTCCTATTATAGCTTTATCACAATTAAATCGATCACTAGAACAAAGATCTGATAAAAGACCGGTAAATTCAGATTTAAGAGAATCTGGTTCTTTAGAACAAGATGCTGACTTAATTTTATTTATTTATAGAGACGAATTATATCATGAAAACAGTGAATTAAAAGGAATAGCAGAAATTATCATAGGCAAACAAAGAAATGGTCCCACAGGAACAATCCGATTAACATTTAATGGACAATGGTCAAGATTTGATAACTATTATAATCAAGAACATAGATTCTAAATCTTAAATAAAACAAAAAAATATATTTAAATTTCATATATAAAAATATATTAAAAAAAAATTTATATAAAAAATTATTTATCTGATATAAATAAATAATTTATTTTATAAAAATAATTATATTATCAGATTAAATTAGATTATATTTTTATAAATATAGAAAATTTTTTATATTTATGATATATATATTATATAAAAAAATAATTTTATATATTTGAATAAATAAAAATATAATAAATACTTACAAAATATCTAATTATTAATATGATTATATTATCTTTTGATTATGGTATAAAAATTATTGGTGTAGCTGTATCTGAAACTAAATTAAATTATTCTGTTCCTATAAAGTCTATTATAAATAATAAAAAAAATATTCTTTGGGAAAAAATTAATAATATAATAAAATATTGGAATCCTAAATACATTATTATAGGTTATCCATACAGAATTAAAAAAAATATTAATAAAAAAATAAAAAATTTTAGTAAACAAATAAAAATACGATTTAAAAAAAATATTTATTTACATGATGAAAATTATTCAACAACAGAAGCTAAATTATTATTAAAAAAAAATTTTAAAAAAAAAAAATTATATTGCATACATTCTATTTCAGCAAAAATAATTCTTGATAGTTGGCTAGAAACTAATAAACTAACTTATTGAAAATAATAAAATTATATTTTTATTTATAAAAATATAATTTTTTATACAAAAAAATATTACTGTTTTTATTAAATAATTTAATTTATAATTAAAAAATTATGTATAAAAAAAAAATATATATTTTACCACCAATTAGTTTATATATTCATATACCTTGGTGTATAAAAAAATGCCCATATTGTGATTTCCATTCATATAAAAATTCTAAAAAAATTTCAGAAGAAAAATATATAAACCACATAATAAAAGATCTAAAAAAAGACAAAAAAATAATTTCAAATAGATCAATTAAGTCAATTTTTATTGGAGGAGGGACGCCAAGTTTATTAAAAAGCAAAACAATTAAATTGTTAATTCAAAAAATAAAAAAAACTATGTCTATTTCTAAAAAAATAGAAATTTCTATAGAAATTAACCCAGATAAATATCAAAAAAAAAAAATAATAGAATATTATAAAGCTGGAATTAATAGATTCTCTATTGGAGTGCAAACATTTAAAAATAACTTACTTAAAAAAATTGAAAGAACATATAAAAAAAAATCAGTAATTAATCTTATTAAATCCACTAAAAATATAGTAAATAGAAATTTAAATATAGATATTATCTATGGACTACCTCATCAATCTGTTAAAGAAGCTCTTAATGACTTAACACAAACAATAAAATTAAAACCAGAACATATTTCATGGTATCAACTAGATATTGAACCAAATACTAAATTTTATACACAAGATATTGTGTTACCTTCTCTATTAAATATAAAAAAAATCAGTTCAGAAGGAAAAAAAATACTGATAAAATCAGGATATAAACAATATGAAATATCTGCCTTTGCAAAAAAAAAAAAATATCAATGCGTACATAATCTTAATTATTGGAATTTTGGTGATTATATAGGAATAGGATGTGGTGCACATGGTAAAATTACACAATTAAATAAAAAAATTATTCGTACTGTAAAAACTAAAAGTGATGAAATATATATAAAAAAAAAGTATACAGAAAAAAAATATATTGTATCTAAAAAAGATATTCCATTTGAATTTTTTTTAAATAAATTCAGGTTATTAAAACCTATTTCTTATTCAAGCTTCGAAAAAGGTACTAATTTGAATATAAAAATAATTCAAAAGAAAATTTTTATAGCTAAAAAAAAAGGATATTTAATAGATAAAAATTATCATTGGATTATAACGAAACGCGGAAAAAAACATTTAAATTCTCTCTTATCAATATTTTTAAAATAAAATTAAAAAAATATTTATAAATTACTTAAAATATAATTGATATTTATAATCAAAAATATCACGATTTAATAATATAGCTTTTTTTTCAAATTTAGTTTTCATAAATATATTATGTAATGGAAAGAAAAATCTTTTCAAAAAAATACGTTTAAAAATAGAATGTTGTGATATTAAAAAAGATATACTATTTGAGTATAAACGACAATCAGTTACGATATGTATATAACCTTTATAAACTATTTTTTTTTTTATTAAGTGAATAAAATTATTATTTATTAATCGTCTTTTATGATGTTTTAATTTAAACCAAGGATCAGGAAAAAAAATTTGAAAAATAAATACCGAATAATTTGGAATCATATACATTAAAACTTCAACAGCATCATGAAATATTATTTTTAAATTATTTACTTTATATAAACAAGCGTACTTAATAACTGAATAAATACTTAACGGATATACTTCAATTCCAATAAAATTTATATGGGGATTATTTAAAACTTTTTGTACAAATAAATATCCATCACCGAAACCAATTTCCACAATAATTTTTTGATTTAAAAAAAATAATAATGAAAAATTTAACTGAGTATAACAAAAATCAATTCCGTAATTTTTCCAATTTGATATTATAAATTGTTTTTTTTTTTCATTCATATGTCTTTTTCTAATCACATAACTTTTAACTGGATATAAAGACTTATTATTTTTTTTATAAATACAATAATTAATAGAAAACATTAGTATTCACCAATATAAAAAATATTTATTTAAGTTTAAAAAAATTTTTTATTAATAATAAAAAATATTAATTTTTAACAAATAAAATAAATTATACATTTAAATTCATTAATAATATTAGGATAAATATGTTATTTGCACAAAAAATACTTAATTGGTTTCATTATCACGGAAGAAAAAATCTACCATGGCAAAAAAAAAATATTTATCTTATTTGGATATCTGAAATTATGTTACAACAAACACAAGTTAATACAGTCATTCCATATTTTAATAAATTTAAAAAAAAATTTCCTACTATGAAATCACTAATAAAAGCAAAAATAAATGAAATACTATATTTATGGAGTGGTTTAGGATATTATCAAAGAGCACACAATATATATAAAACGGCTATAATTATAAAAAAAAAATATAATGGACTTTTTCCAAAAAATATCAATGAAATAAAAAAATTACCAGGTATTGGACAATCAACAGCCGGAGCAATTCTATCTTTTGCATATAATTTTGGATATGCTATTTTAGATAGTAACATAAAACGTATCTTAATAAGATTTCACTCAATTAATATAGTTAATAAAAAAAAAAGACAATTAGATATTTTATTATGGAATTTAATTAATAAATATCTTCCTATTCATCATGCTAATAAATTTAATCAATCTATGATGGATATAGGTTCATTGATCTGTACAAATAAAAATCCTAAATGTTCTATATGTCCTTTAAATAATACTTGTAATTACTCTTATAATAAACCTTTTGATATAAAAAAAAAACAAAAAAAAAAAAATAAAATTGGAATTTTATTTTCAATAATGCAATATAAAAATTCATTTTTTATAAAAAAACAAAATAGTATTTCTATTTGGAAAGGATTATTTTATTTTCCAATAACCCCTTTTCTAATATCAATAAATGAATGGAAAAAAATTATACAAAAAAAAAAAAAAAAAAAAAATACAAATATAATACCTTTTACTCACTATGTTAGTAATATGAAATTATATATAATTACTCAATTAATTAAAATAAAAAAAAAAAACAAATTAAATAAAAAAGAAAAAATATGGTATAACATATTTTTAAATAAAAAAATTGGCATTCCTTCTCCAGTAAAAAAAATATTTATAATTTTAAAAAAAAAAATAAAGGAAAAAAATATGAAAAAAAAAAATAAACGTATAATTTTTTGTTCATTTTTTAAAAAAAATGCAGAAGGATTGGATTATCCTTTTTTTACAGGAACAATCGGACAAAAAATTTATCAAGAAATTTCTAAAAAAGCATGGACATTCTGGTTAAAAAAACAAACAAAAATAATCAATGAAAAAAAACTAAATATGTTTATTGATAAAGATCGTGAATATTTAGAAAGAAAAATGAAAAAATTTTTATTTTCCAAAAATAATTAAAAATACATTTTTATTTAATTAAATTATTAATTTTATATATAATTTTATTTACATAATCAATTAATTTTTCTAACAAAATATAGTTACTATGTTTAGCATCATATTTTAATTGTAATAAACGAATATTTTCAATATATGTATTAACAAATTTAGAATTTATTTTTTTTTGACAATAAGATTTCCATATTTTTATTTCAGATAAACTTAATAAATTTATAAAATTACGTGCTTTTAATCGAAAAAATATTTCCTTAATTCTGTCATCAATAAATTTGGGATGCCAATTAACCCAAGAAGAAGGAGGATTAAAATGAATAAAAGAAAATGATAATTTATCTTGATAAGTAAAAAAATTTTTATATAGAAGTAAATCTACATCTTTAATAATTTTATCTTTATTCCTATTTGAAAAAAATGAAATAATCCAATTTTTAATCTGTATATTATCTTTTAATAAAAAGAAATTTTTCTGACAACGCAAATAATTAATATTTAATCTTTTACAATCTTTATCAGAAAGAGAGTTATAAGAAAATAATAACGGAGCTTTATTAATATTAATAACTTGAATTCCACAATAAAATAATTTTTTAATTTTTAATATTTTATTTGTAGAATTATAATATAAATTAAATAAATTTTTTATATTTATTGATAAATCAATAACAATAATGTTATTCTTATAAACAGGATGAAAATCTAAAATCATTACACAACCAAAATTATTATTTTTAGAACCAAAATAACTAGATAAGTAAAAAAAAGGTTTTTTATAATGTTTATATATAAAAGATAATATATTTTTTTTATGAGATATTTTAAACAAAAATAAAAAAAATTTTTTATTTCGAGAATATAAATACCGAGTTATTAAAACAGTAGCTGTTACATCAGAAAAAGCATCATGAATATTAGTATGTTCAATTTTGTTAATTAAAGTAACATCAGATAGTTTAAAACTGACAGTTCCATCAACTTTATGAAACCATAACATAACTTCGGGATGAAATATATAAAAAGAGCGCAAAATATTTAAAATATCCCAACTAAAATTATTATTTTTCCAACACCATTCATAAGGATCAAATAAATTTCTATAAAAAAGATTACGTGTAATTAAATTATCAAAATTAATGTTATTATATCCTATTATACATATATTTTTTTTAGAAAAAATATCATATATTTTTTTAGTAAAAAAATATTCATTTAATCCGTGTATTTTAGTGTATTGAGGTAATATTTTAGTAATTAAAACAGATTCTGGATTAGGTAAATAATCTAAAGGAGGATAACAAAATAAAACTATTTTTTTACGAATTACATTAAATGAATTATCTGTTTCTATACTACAAAATTGAGATACCTTATCTAAAGATACATCTGTACCAAAAGTTTCATAATCATAAAAAACAAAAGAATTTTTTTTAGAAAAATTAATACTATACTTTTTATTTAACATAAATTTAAATATTATTTAATTATTTAATTGATAAAATATTTCAATATTTTATTTACACATTATTATAAATAATAAAAAATTCTCCCCTGACTGGACTCGAACCAGTGACATACGGATTAACAGTCCGCCGTTCTACCAACTGAACTACAGAGGAATATAAAATATATATCATAAGGATAATATGATGTCAATTTATAATTAAAAATATTTTTTGTATTATTGAAAATTTTAAAAATAATTATTAATTATAAAATAAAAAAAATATAGATTAGTATTTCAATTTGTTCTATAATATGTTATTAATAATTAAAATGTATTAATGTATTAATAAGGCCCTTTAGCTCAGTGGTTAGAGCACACGACTCATAATCGTTTGGTCGCTGGTTCAAATCCAGCAAGGGCCATAATATGTCGAATAAACAATATAAAAATATTTAAACTTATAACTAAATAATTGAATTTTTATACATATAAAAATTTAATTTTTCTATTAGTAATAATTATTAATTTAGCAATTTTTTCACCGGGGTACACACAAAAAATTTTTTTACTACAATTCCATATAGATATTTTCAATTCATTGTTATAAAAAAAATTCTTTAGAATAAATGGATTTCCTATAATTATTTTATATTTTCCCTTTACTTTATTTAAAGATTCAATAAGAATATCTAAATTTTTATTAAAAGTATTAATTAATATTCCTGTAGAAATTAATGTTGTTTTTTCAGGTAAAATACATATTTTTTTTTTAATACAAGCTCTTAAATAAAATCCAAATAATCCGCCGTGTAAATATTCAGGAAAAAAAAAACAGTTCCAATACGAGAATCAAGAATTTTTATATTTAATTCTAATGTATCTAAACACATAAAAAAATCCTATTTTAATACATTTTTATTTTGATAAAATAACTACTTTAAATATAGTCGAAATGTTTTTATATGGAGCAAATATAACTTCATGAATTCCTAAATAACGTAATAAACCTTGAGGTAATTTAATTTCATTTTTTTGAACAAAAATACCAATTAAAGATAATTGTTTAACAATATCTTTCACTCCAATAGAACCGAAAATTTTTTTCTTCTCACTTGATTTCATAAAAAAAATAACTGCCCCTATTAAATTTATAGAATTGATTTTTTTTGTTGCTTTTTTTATTTTTTCAGATTCTTCTTTTTCTTCTAAAATTCTATTTTGTTCAAAAATTTTAATATTACTTAATGTTGCTAATAATACTTTATTATTAGGTATCAAATAATTTCTAGCATATCCATTTTTTACAAAAATTATTTGTCCTTTTTTTCCTAATTTTTCTATTGTATTTAATAAAATAACTTTCATTTAATATAAACACCTTAAAAATATTACTTTTAATATTATAAAAAAAATAATTATTTTTTTATTTATGTTGATCAGTATACGGAATTAAACTGATAAAACGAGCTATTTTAATAGCGCGAGATAATTTCCTTTGATATTTTGCTTTTGTTCCAGTAATACGACTAGGAACTATTTTTCCACTTTCAGTAATATAATTTTTTAACATAATAATATCTTTATAATCTATATATTTAGTTCCTTCTGCTGTAAATCTACAAAATTTTCTACGACGAAAATAACGCACCATAATTAAATCCTTAATCTTTAATTAATATTAAATATTATATTAAAATCAAACACTAATATTCTTTTAATTTAATATTTCTTTATATTTTTATGTATTTTCTTTTTAGAAGAAATTAATTCTTTTTTATTATTTTCTTGAATTTGTAATATAGGAGACATTTTTTTAAATGCTTCTGTACACAAAAGAATAAGATGACGAATTATATTTATATTAAATTTAAAATCATTTTCTAAATATTTCAAACATTCAATTGATACTTCTATATTAATTAAAATATAATGAGCTTTTTGTAATTTCTTTATTGGATATGATAATATACGCTGTCCCCAATCTTCTAAACGATGAATTATTCCTTTTTTAGAAATTATTATATTTGAATAATATTCAATAATTTGTGAAATTTTTTCACTTTTATCTGGATGAATCATTAAGACTATTTCATAGTGACGCACAAATACAACTCCTTTAAAATATATAAAATATAATTTTTAAATTATTTATTAAAATATAAAGTTAAATAAAAAAATTTAATATATATAAAATTAAAAAATAATTTTAAAAATTTAATTATTTTTAAATTCAAAAACATTCCATTATATTAGCATAATTATATTCATGAAAAAAAATAGTTTTAATAAAAATATTTATTATTAAAAAATTACATAAATTTTATTTTTTAAAAAATAAAAAATAATTAAATTGTATATATTAAAATAGAAAAAATTTTATAAAAAAATAAAATATACTATATCATTTTTAATAAATAAAAACTCTATATTTACTTATATAAATAAAAAAATTAAAAACTTATATATATAAATTTTTTTTAAAAAAAAATGCACAATTAATTAAAAATTATTTATTGAATTCTATTATTTTTTTAATTTTATTTATCAAAATATCTATTTGATTATCATTTATTAAAATAATATCTTTCCAGTTATTTAACCAAGTTAATTGATGTTTAACCAATTTACGAGTAGATTTAATTGTATTATCAATCATTTCTTGATATGTACATTTATTTTTTAAGTAAAACCACATTTGTCTATAACCAATACTATTAATAGACGGGGAAGAAGAATTTAAATACTTAATTTTATATAAATTACGTACTTCTTCTTCAAATCCATTATTTAACATGTTATAAAAACGTTTTTCTATTTTATTATATAAAATATCTTTTCTATATGGAATTAATCCAAACTGAAATATTTTATATGGTAACTTTACATGTGTAGATTTAATTAATTTACTACGTGAAAATCCTCCAGAAACAAAAAATATTTCAACTGCACGTAAAACGCGTTGAATGTCATTCATATGAATTTTCTTACTAGAAATAGGATCAATTTTTTTTAAAATATCAAATAATTTTTTCTTTTTTTTAGAACATATTTCTTCAAAAATATATTTTCTAATCAATGGATTAGACGGGGGTAAATAAGCAAATCCATTCAACAATAATTTAAAATAAAACATTGTTCCACCAACTAATAAAGGAATCTTCCCAAATTTTAAAATATTTTTTATTTCCTTTATAGAATCTTTATAAAAATCAACAGCTGAATAAATTTCTTCTGGTGATTTAATATCAATTAAACGATGTAAATGTTCTTTTAAATCTTTTTTATTTGGTTTATCTGTACCAATATCTAAACCTTTATATACTAATTTTGAATCTACACTTAATAATTCTATTTCAGGAAATTTTTTTTTTATTTTTAATGCTAAAGCACTCTTTCCTATCGCTGTGGGACCCATTAGAAAAAATATAACTGATTTAATATTCATTTTTTATTTTTCAAATTTCATTAAAGATAATTTATATAAATAATTTATAAAAAATTTTCAAAAAATTTAATTAAATAATTTTATTTATATATTTTAAAAATATTTATTAAAGTTTTTTTTTAATAATAATACCTTTTAATTTAAAAATTATTATTAATTTATATTAAAAATTATTCCATTTCTTGTACATTTTAAATAATCCAATAGTAGAACTGTCATATTTTTTCTGAATATTATTACAAAATAAATCGTGATATATATCTTTTGCTACAGATTTTCCTAATTCTACACCCCATTGATCAAAACTAAATATGTTTAAAATAATACCTTGAACAAAAATCTTATGTTCATATAATGAAATTAAAGAACCTAAAGAATATGGAGTAATTTTTTTTAAAATAATAGAATTGCTCGGTTTATTACCACTACAACATTTATAAAATGTATTTTTATTTTTAATAAAATTGTTTGATATTTTATTTTCATTAATATAAAAATCATTACCAAAAGCTAAAGATTGAGTCTGCGCTAAAAAATTTGATAATAATTTTTTATGATGATTATTAATAGGATTATGACTAATAGAAGGAATAATAAAATCACACGGTACTAAATTTGTTCCTTGATGCAATAATTGAAAAAAGGAATGTTGACTATTCGTACCAGATTGACCCCAAATAATTGGACTAGTATTCCAAGTAACTAAATTTCCATTTCGATCTATAGATTTACCGTTAGATTCCATAAAACTTTGTTGTAAATAATCAGGAAAAACATGCATATACTCATCATAAGGAAAAATTGCCTCTGTTTCTGTATAAAAAAAATTTGTGTACCAAATACTTATTAGAGCTAATATCACAGGAATATTAGTAGATAATTTTTCATTCAAGAAATGTTGATCCATGACATATGCGCCATATAATAACAATTCAAAATTTTTAAATCCTATTGATAAAGCAATAGATAAACCAGCAGCAGACCATAAAGAATAACGACCCCCAACCCAATCCCAAAATTTAAAAATATTTTTTTTATAAATACCAAAATTTAATGCAGCATTAGTATTTTCACATAAAGCAAAACAATGCTTAGAAAAATAATTAATAGAATTGGTTTTAAAAAAAAATTGATCTTTTAAATAATTAGCATTACTAATAGTTTCATCAGTAGAAAATGATTTAGAAGCTATTAAAAAAATAGTTGTTTCTAAATTAACTTTTTTTAATACTTCAATAATATTAGTTCCATCAATATTAGATACATAATGAATATTTAAATGATTTTTATAAGCTTTCAAAGATTCAGTAACCATATAAGGACCTAAGTGTGATCCACCAATACCAATATTTACAATATCTGATATACTTTTTCCAGTATACCCTTTCCAGATACCTTTAATTATTTTATTAGAAAAATTTTTTATTTTTTTTAATTCTTTTTTTACAGAAAACATAATATCTGAATTATTAACAATAATTTTTTTATTTAATTTATTACGTAGAGCGATATGTAAAACTGATCTATTTTCAGTTTTATTAATTAACTTTCCTAAAAACATATTTTTTATAGCCTCACTTAAATCACATTCTTTAGCAAGATCTAATAATAATTGTAAAGTTTTTTTAGTAATACGATTTTTAGAAAAATCTACTAAAATTTCATTATTAAAAATAATAGAATAATTTGTAAATCTATTTTTATCTAAACTAAATAAATCTTTAATATGAATATTTTTAATATCAAAAAAATGATTGTGTAATTGTTTCCACGCATTAGTCTTTGTTGGATTAATATTTTTCATATATAACCTTTTTATTGAAATAACTTCACAAAACAATGAAAATTCATTACCATATATAAAAATGCATTAAAAAAATATTTCTATTAACTTGAAACAAAATAATAAAATTTTTCACATAAAAACATATAAATATAATATAATTATAAATTAATAAAAATAATAAATTTCTTTAAAAAAATTTTTATATAAATAATATTTTAAATAATTCTTGCAAAAAAAAAATAATTTTTATATAATCAAGAATGATAATTTATCGCGGGAATAGCTCAGTCGGTAGAGCACAACCTTGCCAAGGTTGCGGTCACGAGTTCAAATCTCGTTTCCCGCTTAAAATTGTTAATTTTAACTATTCTTAAAAATTAAAATAAAAAAATTTTTTTATATTACATTTTTTTAAAATAATTTTATTGTTAATATAATCCCTTATTATACAATTTAATTTAATAAAAATTATTATAATTAAAAAATTATAAACAAAATAAATAATACAAAAATATAATTTTTATATTTTAAAAAAAATATTATTTTATAAAAAAAATAATCCTTTATTTTATTTCCAAAAAATTAAAACGTTTTTGAAATCTTTTTATTCTCCCTTTATTATTTGTGGTTCTCTGTTTTCCTGTATAAAAAGGATGACACTGTGAACATAAATCAAGCAACATATCACTATTTTTAGTAGAAAAAATAGGAATTTTATATCCACACGAACAGATTGCAAAAATTTTTTTATATTCTGGATGAATATTTTTTTTCATAATATATTCTCTATATAAAGTATACTAATACCAATAATATTAGAAATAATAATTTCTATTCTTATACTAAATTTTATTATAATAATTTTTATTTTTAATAAAAACTATACATATAGTATATGTAATATTTTTTAAAATCAATATTTAATTGTACAAAAATATACATACTAAAAATAAAAAATATATTCTTAAAAATTAAGATATATATAATTATTAAAATAAGAGAATCTATTAATTATGACTACTATATTAAGTGTTCGAGTGCAGGGAAAAGTAGCAATAGGTGGAGATGGACAAGCTACTTTTGGACATACTATTATGAAAAGTAATGTAAAAAAAGTTCGTTTAATTTATAAAAATCAAGTAATCGCAGGTTTTGCTGGAGGAACTGCTGATGCTTTTACATTATTTGAATTATTTGAAAAAAAATTAGAAAAATATCAAGGACAATTACAAAGATCTGCAGTAGAATTAGCAAAAGATTGGAGAAATAATAGATTACTAAGAAAACTAGAAGCTTTATTAGCAGTAGCAGATAAAAAAAATTCTTTAATTATAACAGGAACCGGAGATGTAATACAACCTGAAAATGATATTATAGCAATTGGTTCTGGGGGACCATTTGCTCAATCAGCAGCTTATGCTTTAATTAAAAATACTAATTTAAATGCAACTACAATAGTTAAAAAATCCTTAAAAATTGCAGCAAATATTTGTATATATACAAATAAATCATTTACTATACATGAAATACACTCAAAAAAATAATAAGGAAACATGAATGTCCGAAATGACTCCTCAAGCCATTGTAGAAGAATTAAATAAATATATAATTGGACAAGATAATGCTAAACGTGCTGTTGCTATTGCTTTAAGAAATAGATGGAGAAGAATGCAATTAAATTCAGAATTACGTCATGAAATAACACCCAAAAATATTTTAATGATAGGTCCGACCGGGGTAGGAAAAACAGAAATTGCACGTAGACTATCTAAACTAGCTAATGCGCCTTTTATAAAAGTAGAAGCAACAAAGTTTACTGAAGTAGGTTATGTAGGAAAAGAGGTTGATTCTATAATTCGTGATTTAACTGATTTAGCAATAAAAATGATTCGCACACAAAATATTGAAAAAAATAAAGAACAAGCAAAAAAACGTGCGGAAGAAAAAATTTTAAAAATATTAATACCAGTACCAGATAATCAATGGAATAAAGATAATTCAGTAGAAAAACCAGAAAATACAATAAAAATTTTTCGTAAAAAACTTCGCGAAGGAAAACTTGATAACAAAGAAATTGAAATACAAGTTTCTTCTACACCTATTGGTATAGAAATAATGTCACCTCCAGGAATGGAAGAACTAACAAATCAATTACAATCTTTATTTCAAAATTTAGGAGGTAAAAAAAAAAATTTACGTAAATTAAAAATTAAAGATGCAATGAAATTAATAATTGAAGAAGAAGCAACAAAATTATTAAATTTAGAAGAATTAAAAGAACAAGCTATATATTCAGTAGAACAAAATAGTATTGTTTTTATTGATGAGATTGATAAAATTTGTAGACATCATTCTTCTTCATCAAACTCTGATGTATCTAGAGAGGGCGTACAAAGAGATCTCTTACCTTTAATAGAAGGATGTACCGTATCTACAAAACACGGGGCTGTAAAAACTGACCATATCTTATTTATTGCATCAGGAGCTTTTCAAACATCCACTCCTTCTGATTTAATACCAGAATTACAAGGAAGACTTCCTATACGAGTAGAGTTAAACGCACTAACAATAGATGATTTTGAAAGAATACTTACAGAACCAAATGCATCAATTACAACACAGTACATTGCTTTAATAAAAACAGAAGGAGTAGATATTATTTTTACAAAAAAAGGTATTCGTAAAATAGCAGAAGCTTCATGGAAAATAAATGAATCCATGGAAAATATTGGAGCTCGTAGATTATATACAGTATTAGAAAAATTAATGGAAGAAATTTCATTTCATTCAAGTGAGCAAGCTGGGAAAAAAATCTATATTGATGAAAATTATGTTAGTCTACATTTAGATAAACTAGTAGAAAATCAAGATTTAAGTAGATTTATTTTATAAAAAAATTTAAATATATTTAATTTAAAAAAATATTTTTATTAAAATAATTGCCAATCTTAGACATAGCTGTCTAGGTCAGGCAATTATTAACTGCTATTTTATTTAAAAATAATTAAAAATTAATCATTCTAAATGATTAATTTTTTCTAAAAGAGATCTAATTTTATTCTTCCATTTAATTCTTTCTTCTTGTATAAGAAGATTTTTTTTTTCAATACGCTCTTTTAAAGAATAAACATTTTTTAATTTTTTCTTTAAATTTTTATTTTTTAATTCTAAATCATTAATTTTTAATTTTAATGACGAGATATAATCTACAGATTCCTGTACTTTTACCTCTAAATTAGAAAATACTTCTAAAACCATAACGTTACCATTCAAATATAAAATATATATTGATATAATAAAAAGAATAAGTTATATATTTAAAAAAAAATTTTTATCTTTAAAAAAGATATAAATTTTTTTAAAAAAAATTTTTATATATATATTATGCATAATATATTTATTAAATATATTTATGTTAGTAATTTTTTAAATAAATTTTATAAAATATATATAAAAAATAGTATTTTCTTTATAAAAACAAAATTAATCAAAAAAAATAAATATTTTACGTATATTTAATACAATTAATACTCATATAAACAAATTTTTATATAAAACATATTATTGGAATGCTATTTTATGAATCAATGGTTAGAAGTAGAATTAATAAATATAAAAAAATGGAAAAATAATTTATTTACATTGATTATAAAAGCTCCTATTAATTCTTTTATAGCTGGTCAATTTACAAAATTGTCATATATAAACTCAAAAAAAAAAAGAATACAAAGAGCTTATTCATTTGTTAATAAACCTAATAATAAAAATTTAGAATTTTATATTCTGTTAATTAATAAAGGAAAACTTACTCCAAAATTATATAATATTTATGATAATAAAATTTTTATTAAAAAAAATTCATTTGGTTTTTTTACTTTTTCAGAATTACCAAATAAAGAAAATATTTGGATGATTGCTACCGGCACAGCTTTAGGACCATATTGTTCTATACTACAACATGAAAATGTGCTAAGTAAATTTAAAAAAATAATTTTAATTTACGCAGTAAAATATAGTGAAGATTTAAATTATTTAGAATTATTTAAAAAAATAAAAAAAAAATATAAAAAAAAAATAAAAATAAAAATAATATTAAGTCAAGAAAAAAATAAAAAATATCTGTATGGACGTGTAACTAATTTAATTTCTTCAGGAGAATTAGAAAAATCTATACAAGAACCACTAAACAAAAAAAAATCACATGTAATGTTATGCGGAAATCCTAATATGATAAAAGATACACAAAAAATATTATTTTCATTAAAAAAAATGAGAAAACATTTTCGTAGAAAACCAGGACATATAACAAGTGAAAATTATTGGTAATAATTAATTTTATAAAAAATCATTTACTTTAGAATTGATTCTCATATGAAAAGGAATCAATTCTAAATATATGCAAAAATATATAAATTCTATAAAATTAACAAATAATTAAAATTTAATATAATTATTGCACAAAAAATGAATATTTCATTTTTGGGTTAGAATCTTTAGTAACAATTACAGAAGCTCTAAGAGCATATTGATTTACTTGATCTATTTTTTCTGAATAAGAAGGTTGTAGATCTGCCATTTTTGTTACTGCTAATTTATACATACCCGGACCAACATTATCAATTTCATAAGCATAATGAATATTATAAGATTTTCTGTCTTGAACCTCTGGATAACGTAAAGATAAATTTTTCCATGCCACTTCTAATATTTCAGGGTGTAAATATGTAGAAATTAATTGTTGTGATTTATAATCTGTAATAGAAGTTTGAAACTCATTAATTATATCAACAGCATCAAAAGAAGGAATCATTTTTCCATTTAAAAAAACCATTTTATCATTTATATTTGTTAAAAATTTTTCTTCTAAAACGCCTGTTTTAATTAATTTTCTAAATGATTCTTGTAATTTTTCTGATTCACGAGTAGTTTTATCTGAAAAATTAGAAGAATTTAATATATTCCATTTAATATTGTCTTTATTAAACACTTTTAAAAAAATATCTTGAATATTATATTTTACATTTCCATTTTGAGAGATATTAAAAAAATCAGATTCACTCACTGGATTATCCAAATATTCTTTACTAGATACAGTATTAACAAAATTAGTATTTTTATCCTGCTCTAATGGCTGAGTAGTATCTTGATTAGAATAAACTATATTTTTCCTATCATATTCACTTTTAGGGATAACATGCGCCATGTATTCTTGATTAGATGTATTAATAATAGAAACATCAACATCTCTTAAACAGTCATTATGTAATATACGAACATTATCAATTTTTTTTATGATTTTTGAGTTAAGATTAAAATTAGATCTTATTAAAGAAACTGATGACATAATATTTCTGTCCTTTTATATGTATTGAATACGAGATATCAATAAAATTAATTTATAAAAATATTTTTTAAAAAAAATAATTAAAATAATTAAAATATAAAATTTTAATTATAGAAAATATTTTTTTTATATATATTTAATTTTTAATTAAATATGTTTTTAAAAAAATCTATATTTGATTAAGTATATATTAAAAATTAATATAATTTTTCTAATATAAAAAAATTTTATATATATTTAAAATTAATTTAAATATTAGTTTATATTGCTTATATACTTCACTATATAAAAAAAGTCAAACAATAAAATTATTATTTTAATAGAAAATAAAAAATAAAATCAATAAAACTATTGTTTTAATTGATATTTTTTTTAAAAAAAATAAATAAAAAAAATATCTAAATAATAAAAATTTCTTTAAAAAAATATAATATTAAAATAAATTAATATGTGATAATTCCATCATAAACATGCACAGCTTCCCCTGACATATATAATGAATGTTCTAATATTCCATCCCAAAAAATTTTTAATTTACCTTTTAGTAATTTTACAGTTACAGAATTATATAAAATTTTATTATTAATCCCTATAGCAACAGCAGCGCAAGCACCGCTACCACAAGCTTGAGTTTCACCAACGTGTCTTTCATATACTCGTAAAAAAATTTTTCTTTTTGAAATTATCTGCATAAATCCAACATTAACTCCCTCAGGAAATAAAAAATACTTTGATATTTTTAACCCAATCTCTTGAACAGGAAAACTATGAATATTTTCTACCTGAATAACACAATGAGGGTTACCTAAAGATACAACACTGATTAAATATTTTTTTTTATCAATATAAATATTATAATATAATTGTGTATTTTTTTGTAAAAAAGGAATCTTTTTAGGTGAAAAAATTGGTTCACCCATATTTATTTTAAAAATATTTTTTACGACATGTTCTAAAAACAAATATCTATTTTTAGTACTAACACAAATTTTTTTTTTACTGATTTTTCTTTTAAGAAATAAGTAATATGCAATACATCTAGCACCATTTCCACATTGCTCAACTTCTATACCATTTGAATTAAAAATTCTATAATGAAAATGAGCTTTTTTAGATGCTGATTTTTGAATTATTAATAACTGATCAAATCCAATACCTAAAAATCTATCTGACCATTTTTTTATTAATTTTGAAGAAAAAAAAAATTATATTTTGTAGAATCAATTAAAACAAAATCATTTCCTAAACCATGCATTTTAGAAAAAAAAATAGTGTTTTTTTTCAATAACAAATTAATTCTCCTTATATAAAAAAAATAAATGTTATAATTAAATTTTAAAATAAATTATTCAATAAAATATTTAAAAATAGGATAAATATGAATATATTATCATTTAATAAAAAATTTAAAAAAACACTATTAATTATAGAAAATATAATAAACAAAAATGAAGAAAAAATAGATATAGACTATATATTTTCAGAAAATATGATAAATATAACATTTAAAAATAAAAAAAAAATTATTATTAATTCACAAGAATATTTAAAACAATTATGGATTGCTACCTCAAATCAAGGATACCATTTAACATTTAATAAAAATACCTGGAAATGCATTCGCACAAAAAAAAAAATAGCAAATATTTTAGAAAAAGAATTTTTAAATCAAACAAAAAATATAATATATTTTTCATGTTTAAACAATATTAAAAAATAAAAATATAAACAAATTTATTATAATCGGCGAAAGAGGATTTGAACCTCTGACCCACTGGTCCCAAACCAGTTGCGCTACCAAACTGCGCTATTCGCCGATATTATTTTATAAAAATTTTATTTAATTATTTGAAAAAATTTAATTATATTATTTTTTTAAATAAAATTAAAAAAATATATTTTGGGTGGTCAATGGGGTTTGAACCCATGACCGCTGGAATCACAATCCAGAGCTCTACCTGCTGAGCTATGACCACCAAAAAAAAAGAAAAATATATAAATAAAAATTGCGTCCGACAGGATTTGAACCTGAAACCTTTACTTTCGGAAAGTAATGCTCCATCCAAACTGAGCTACGGACGCAAAAATATTTGAAATAAATATAATATAAAAAATAATATTTATTATAAAAATAAATTTTTACTATTTATTAAATTATAGTATATATATACTAATAAAAAAAATCTAGTATTTTATTTTATTTATTAAATAAAATATAATTTTTTTATATAAAAAAATTATATTTAATATAAGTTAACTTTAAATTTAAAAAAAAATTAATTAAATTAAATATAAGGAATAATATTTATAAAAAATATTATTTTGATCTTTTCATCATATCAAAAAACTCATTATTTGTTTTTGTCATAGATAGTTTATTAATTAAAAATTCCATAGCATCTATCTCGCTCATAGGATGAATAATTTTTCGTAAAATCCACATTTTTTGTAGTTCTTCAGGAATAGTTAATAATTCTTCTCTCCTCGTACCTGAACGATTATAGTCTATAGCTGGAAAAACACGTTTCTCTGCTATTTTTCTAGACAATGGTAATTCCATGTTACCAGTTCCTTTAAATTCTTCATAAATTACTTCATCCATTTTAGAACCTGTATCAATTAAAGCTGTAGCAATTATAGTTAAACTACCACCTTCTTGTACATTACGCGCAGCTCCAAAAAATCTCTTAGGTCTATGTAAAGCATTAGCATCTACACCTCCCGTTAAAACCTTCCCTGAAGCCGGAACAACAGTATTATATGCTCTAGCTAGACGAGTAATTGAATCTAATAAGATAACAACATCTTTTTTATGTTCAACTAATCTTTTTGCTCTCTCAATTACCATTTCTGCAACTTGAACATGTCTAGAAGCAGGTTCATCAAAAGTAGAAGCTACGACTTCTCCTTTTACTAAACGTTGCATTTCTGTTACTTCTTCAGGTCGTTCATCAATTAATAAAACCATCAAAAAGCAGTCAGGATGATTATATGCAATACTTTGTGCTATATTTTGTAATAATATCGTTTTTCCAGCTTTAGGAGGCGCTACAATTAAACCTCTTTGACCTCTACCAATTGGAGATGATAAATCTAAAACTCTTGAGGTTAAATCTTCTTTGGAACCATTACCTCGTTCCATTTTTAATCTAGAATTAGCATGTAAAGGGGTAAGATTTTCGAATAATATTTTATTACGTGAATTTTCTGGTTGGTCATAATTTACTGTGTTTACTTTTAATAAAGCAAAATATCGTTCACCTTCTTTAGGAGGTCTAATTTTTCCAGAAATTGTATCTCCTGTTCTTAAATTAAAACGACGAATTTGACTGGGAGATACATAAATATCATCAGGACCTGCTAAATAAGAACTATCTGAAGATCTTAGAAAACCAAAACCATCTTGTAAAATTTCTAAAACACCATCTCCAAATATATCTTCCCCACTTTTAGAATGTTGTTTAAGTATAGAAAAAATAATATCCTGTTTACGTATACGTGCTAAATTTTCAAGACCAATTTTCTCACCTAAAATAATAAGCTGTGATACTGATGTATTTTTTAAAACAGTAAGATTCATAATAGTGACTTTCTCAATCTATTTGAAAAAAATCTATAAAATATTTTATATATAAAAAAAATACTATACATAGAATTATTAAATAATTTACATTAAATAAGTTATTTTTTATATAAAAATATAATGATATTATTGTAAATAATAAGGTGATTCTTCAAAATATAAATAAAAAATTAATTTTTCTTTAATAATTATTTATTTTATTATTTTCACCCATATAAAAAAATTAAAAAAATAAAACAATTTATTTAATCTAATAATTTTTTATCCAAAAAATCTTTTAAGTCTTTTTTCGATAAAACACCTATCTTAGTTCCTATAATTTTATTTTTATTAAATAATAATAAAGTAGGAATACCTCGTATAGAATATTTTATAGGAATTTTTTTATTAGTATCAATATTAATTTTTCCAATAATAATTTTTTTTAAATATTCATTAGCAATTTCTTCCAAAATAGGTGATAATATTTTACAAGGTCCACACCAATCTGCCCAAAAATCTACTAAAACATACTTGGATGCCAAAAAAACTTCTGTTTTAAAATTTTGATCTGTTAATTCAATAATATTGGTTATTTTCATAAAAATCCTCATATATTTTTTTTATAATAAAAATTATTATTAATAATAATAATTTTATCTATTAAAAATAATTATTTTTAATATAAAATTAATACATTTTATTAAAAATAATATATACAATTTTTTTAAATAAATTGTTATTTTTATTTTATTGTATACTTTATCCAAGAAATTTCTTTTTTTGGTAATTCAAATAAAAAACGACTTGGTTTTAAATCAACAATCATACCAAATTTTTTCTTTTTTTTACAAAAACTAAGAAGCAATTGATGTTTTGCTCTCGTAATTCCTACATACATTAAACGACGTTCTTCTGTAATATTACCATCCATAATACTTTTATTATGAGGTAAAGTTCCTTCTTCTACACCAATAATACAAACTACTGAAAATTCTAATCCTTTTGATGCGTGTATTGTCATTAATTGTAATTGATCTAATTTTTTACTTTTATCATCTTGAATAGAATGATTAAAGTCACCACAAAAAAAACGTATTAATACATCTTCTAATTTCATAGGTAAATTAAAATTATCACCAACTAACATTTTATTTAACTGATTTGAGAAAAAAATTATATTTTGTATTCTTTTATCTGAAATAATTACATCATTATAATAAGATATAATCCATGAAAAATAATTTGTATCTTGAAGAATATTTTTTAAAATTTTTTCAGGTGAAAAAGATAAAAAAGAAGAAAGTTTTAAAATCCATAAAGAAAAATTATTTAATCTTAATACAACACTTTTCATTAATTTTACTGTAATTCGTTTATCTGTACTAGCAATGAAAAGACTAATGTGGTTGGTCTGAGCGAAATCTTTCAATTTTTTAAGTGTAACTGATCCTATTCTTCGATTAGGAGTGTTAATAATACGCAAAAAAGCTAGATCATCATTATGATTTATAATTAATCGTAAATATGCTAATAAATCTTTTATTTCTAGTGAATCAAAAAAAGACCGACCTGAATGAAGATAATAAGGAATATCTTGACAGATTAATTCTGATTCTACTACACGAGCTTGATAATTACTACGATACAAAATCGCATAATCCTTGTATTTTTTATTATTTTTTATTTTATGTTTTTTAATAAATTTAATTATTCTTTGAGCTTCATTAATTTCATTAATTGACATAATTATATAAATTTTATTACCATAATCTAACTTAGAAAATAATTTTTTATTAAAAAAATTAGTATTATTTGAAATTAAAATATTAGCAGCATGTAATATACAACCTGAAGAACGATAATTTTGTTCCATTTTAATAATATTTAAGTTTGAAAAGTCATATTTCAATAAATAAAATATTTTTTGCTGAGCCCCTCTCCAAGAATAAATAGATTGATCATTATCACCTACTACAGTAAAATTAGAATTATAACCGCATAACAATTTAATTAGTTCATATTGACTAATATTAATATCTTGATATTCATCAACTAATAAATATTGAATTTTTTTTTGCCAACGCAATCTAACATTAATATTATTTTTTAATAAAATAGTTGGTAAAAAAATTAAATCATTAAAATCTAATATATTATGCTGTTTAAGAAAACAATCATATTGTTCATAAAAAAAAATACATTTCTTTTCTAAAGAAGAATTAATATATTTACGAGCTAAATTTGGATTTAATAAATTGTTTTTCCAGCAAGAAATTTGATAAAGCAATTTTTTTAAAAAAAAAACATTACTATTATCCGTATTATATATTATATTTTTTAAAAGACGTAATTGTTCACTTTCATCAAATAAAGTAAAATTTGATTTTAAACCTAATAATTTATATTCATTTCGAATAATTTTTAATCCAAGCGAATGAAATGTAGATATTGTTATATCCTGAATTTGATTAATAGTTAACTTTTCAAATAAACGTAATTCAATTTCTTTAGCTGCTTTATTAGTAAATGTAAGCGCAAAAATTTTTTTAGGATCATATTGATATACTTTAATTAATGCTATTATTTTATTAATTATAACACTAGTTTTTCCCGAACCAGCTCCAGCTAAAATTAAACAAGGATTATTAATTATATGAATAGCTTTTTGTTGAATTTTATTCAATATCATAAACGTAATACTATAAAAATAATTTTAAATTAATATTTTTTATTTAAAAAAATAAAAAAATATTTGTACAAAAATACTTTTATACATAATTATATTAAATTAGTTTTTATCATTATATGCTTTAGATTTCATAATTTTCATATATAAACGTAATTTTTCTCCAATTTTTTCAATAGGATGTTTATCAACTAAATTATTTAAATTTAATAATTGAACATTACTAATACAAGACTCTTTAATTGATTCTCCTAAATCATCACTATTAATTGAAGTTAAAAATTTTTTTAATAAAGGAAGCGCTCGTTTGGAGAATAAATAACTACCATACTCAGCTGTATCTGATATCACTAAATTCATTTCATATAATCTTTTTCTAGAAATAGTATTTGTTATTAAAGGTAGTTCATGTAGTGATTCATAATATGCTGACTCAGGTGTAATTCCTGTATCAATCATAGTTTCAAAAGATAACTCCACTCCTGCTTTTAACATAGCAACCATTAAAGAACATTTATCAAAGTATTCATAATCCAAAATTTTTCTATTATTATACAAACTCGCATTCTCAAAACTAGATTTTCTTAAACTTTTTCTCCATTTAATTAATTGTTTATCTCCACACTTCCAATCAGAAATCATTTTTTTAGAAAAAACACCAGAAATAATATCATCCATATGTAAACAAAACAACGGCTTTAATAAACTTTTTAATTGAATAGATAATTCATGTACACGAATTCTAGAAACACTCGATAAACGAGATAATAATAATTTTATTCCACCTTCTTTCATACATTCTGCTAATTTTTCCCATCCAAATTGCAATAATGTAGCAGAATAATCAGAACTATATCCTTTTTTTATAAGATGTTCATAACATGATAATGAGCAAGCCTGTAACATTCCACATAAAATAGTTTGCTCTCCCATTAAATCAGATTTAACTTCAGCAATAAAAGATGACTGTAGAACTCCAGCTTTATGAGAACCTAATCCATAAGCCCATGATTTAGCAATATTTAATCCTTTTAAATAAGGATCATTTTTTTTATGAACGGCAATTAAAGTAGGTACCCCAAAACCCATTAAAAATTCTTTTCGTACTTCAGTTCCTGGGCACTTAGGAGCAACCATAATAACTGTAATATCTGAACGAATTTTTTCTCCTTCTTCAACAATATTAAAACCATGAGAATAACCTAAAACAGAATCTTTTTTCATTAATTTTTGTAACTTTTTTACCACTTTTGAATGTTGTTTATCTGGTGTTAGATTAATAACTAAATCAGCATCAGGAATTAATTTTTCATATATATCTACATAAAAATTTTCTTTTGTAACATTTCTCCAAGAAATAGATTTATTTTTTATAGAACTTTTAGGAAGAACGAAAGAAACATTAAAACCAGAATCTCTTAAATTTAATCCTTGATTTAATCCTTGAGCACCACACCCTACTATAACAATTTTTTTATCTTTTAGTGTTTCTTGAGAATTTAAAAAATCATTTTTTTTCATCAAAAAACCAGTTTTTAACTCAATTAATTGTTCTCTAAAAGAGAGAGAATTAAAAAAATTTTTCATATTCTTATTCCTATTTATTATAAATAATAATTAAAAAATTAAAGACATATTTTCCTTAAATCTCTAACAGCTCCTTTATCTGCGCTAGTAGCAAAAATACTATACATTTTCAAAGAATTAGATATTTTTCGTAAACGATTTTTTGGTGTATATGCTTTTTTTCCTCTTTTTTCTTCTGTTTTTCTGCGTATATTCTCTTCTTCTGAAGAAATATGTAACTTAATACTACGCTTAATAATATTAATACTAATTAAATCACCATCATATATCAATGCAATTAATCCTTTATTTGCAGCTTCAGGAGAAATATGTCCAACAGAAATACCAGATGTTCCACCAGAAAATCGACCGTCTGTTATTAGAGCACATTTTTTATTTAAACCAATCGATTTTAGATATGTAGTAGGATACAACATTTCTTGCATTCCGGGTCCGCCACAAGGTCCTTCATATCGAATTACTATTACATCTCCAGATTTAACTTTTTTATTTAAAATAGCATATACAGCATCATCCTGACTTTCATATACTTTAGCTGGTCCTGAAAAAATCATATTATCTTGATCAATAGCAGCGGTTTTTATTATACTTCCTTTTTTTGCTAAATTACCTTTTAATATAGCTAATCCACCATCTTTACTATATGCATATTTTTCAGAACGAATACAACCATTTATACGATCTTTATCTAATTTATTCCATCTAAATGACTGTGAAAAAGGAATGATAGTTTTTATTCCTCCTGGTCCTGATGTATAAAAAGAAAAGTTCTTTTTATTTTTTTTATTAAAAATATCATATTTTTTAATTGTATCTTTTAACGTCAATCTAAGTATATTATGTACCGAAGTATCTAATAAATTAATCTTATTTAATTCAGATAAAATACCAAATATACCTCCTGAACGATGTAAGTCTTCCATATGATATAATGATGTACTAGGTGATATTTTACATAAATGAGGAACTTTTCTAGACAAATAATCAATATCTGCCATACGAAAATTAATATCAGCTTCATAAGCCATAGCAAGAAGATGAAGAACAGTATTCGTTGATCCTCCCATTGCAATGTCTAAAATCATAGCATTTTTTAAAGTTGATTTTGTTACAATGCTCTTTGGTAGTACATTAATATTATTATTTTCGTAATAATCTTTCGTATTTTTTACAATAACTTTACCAGCTTTTAAAAATAATTTCTTTCTATCAATATGAGTAGCTAATATTGTACCGTTACCCGGTAACGCAAGTCCAATAGCTTCAGTTAAACAATTCATTGAATTAGCAGTAAACATACCTGAACATGAACCACAAGTTGGACAAGCAGAATTTTCAATATTAGATAAAATTTTATTTGAAGTATTTTTATTAGCTCCGTGTACTATAGCATCAACTAAATCAATTTTAATTATATTATCATTTAATACAATTTTACCTGATTCCATAGGTCCTCCAGAAACAAAAACAGATGGAATATTTAATCTTAACGAAGCTAATAACATACCAGGTGTAATTTTATCACAATTAGAAATACAAACCATAGCATCTACACAGTGTGCATTTATCATATATTCAATAGAATCTGCAATTAACTCTCGTGATGGTAAAGAATATAACATACCGGAATGACCCATAGCAATGCCATCATCAATAGCAATTGTATTAAATTCCTTTGAAATTCCTCCAGATTTAATAATTTCTTGAGAAACTAATTTTCCTAAATCACGTAAATGTATGTGTCCGGGGACAAATTCTGTAAAAGAATTTACAACAGCAATAATTGGTTTTCCAAAATCCGCATCCTTTACACCTGTTGCACGCCATAACGCTCTTGCTCCGGACATGTTTCTTCCATTAATAGTTGTAGATGAACGATATATTGGCATTTATTTTGCTCTTTTCATATAAAATTCAAAAAAATTTTTATTTAGATAAAATTTTATAAAAATTTATATTTCATATAAAATTATAATTACATATAAATCATAATAATTATTATAAATATCTATTTTTTATAAATAAATAATTATTAATAATAATATATAAATTATTTTATAAATTAAATTATTTATTGTAAAAAATTTTAGGATAAGAAAATAAAATATATATTTTATTTTTTAACAGGGGCGGAGGGAATCGAACCCCCAACCTTCGGTTTTGGAGACCGATGCTCTACCATATTAAACTACGCCCCTAAAAAAATAAAAATTTGTAGAATGTAGAAAATAAATGAATATAAATATATTAATTAAAAACTATTATACATGAGAGAAAAAAAAACACAACTGCATATAATTTATAATAAATCATCTTTATAAATTTTTAAAAAAAACTACTTAATTGAATTTTTAATCAAATCTTTTAAATAATATATTTATACAGAAAAAAAAAAAAAATATATAATAATTTGTAAACATTTATATTATAATAAATTAATCATATATATTTAACTAAATAAGGTCATATAAAAATGAAATTTCCTATTTATTTAGATTATGCAGCTACAACTCCAGTAGACCCTCAAGTGAAAAAAAAAATGAATAAATATTTTTCAATAAATGATACTTTTGGGAATGCAGCATCTAGATCTCATAAATTTGGATGGGAAGCTGAAGAATCAGTAGATATTGCGAGAAATGAAATTGCTAAATTAATTAATTCAGATTCTCGAGAAATAATTTTTACTTCAGGTGCTACAGAATCAAATAATTTAGCTATTAAAGGAATTTATGAGTTTCATAAAAATAAAAATACACATATTATCACTAGTAAAATAGAACATAAATCTGTTTTAGATTGTTGTCGATATTTAGAAAACAACGGATGTGATGTAACATATTTAACACCTAATAAATATGGTATTATAGATATATATAAAATTAAAAAAAAAGTCAAAAAAAACACAATATTAGTTTCTATTATGCACGTTAATAATGAAATTGGATCAATTCAAGATATTAAAAAAATTGGTAAATTTTGTAAAAAAAAAGGAATATTTTTTCATGTAGATGCTACACAAAGCATTGGAAAAATAAAAATAGATATAAAAAAAATACATATTGATCTTTTATCTTTTTCTGCTCATAAAATATATGGACCAAAAGGAATAGGAGCATTATATGTTCGTCGAAAACCGCGTGTAAGATTATCACCACAAATACATGGCGGAGGACATGAAAGAGGATTTCGTTCTGGGACATTACCTGTTCATCAAATTGTTGGATTTGGCGAAGCTTGTAAAATATTAAAAAAAAAAATGAATCAGGATATTTTGCATACTGAATGTTTACGCAATATGTTATGGAAAGGTTTGTATAAAGTTGAAGAAATTTATTTAAATAGTAATTTTAACTATGTTACTAAACATATACTTAATATAAGTTTTAATTTTATTGAAGGTGAATCATTATTAATGGCTTTAAAAAATTTAGCAGTTTCCTCTGGATCAGCATGCACATCAGCAAGTCTAGAACCTTCATATGTTTTACGAGCAATCGGGGTAAAAGATGAATTAGCGCATAGTTCAATTAGATTTTCTTTTGGTCGTTTTACAACGTCAGAAGAAATTAAGTATGCTATAATAGAGATTAAAAATGCAATTAATAAATTAAGAAAAATGTCTCCTCTTTGGGAAATGTTTCAATCAGGAATTAATATGAAAAAAATTTTTTGGAATTAATACTTTTTATATAGGAAATTTAAAATTATGACATATAGTAAGAAAGTATTAGACCATTATGAAAATCCAAGAAATGTTGGTTCTTTTTCCGAAAAAGAAAAAAATGTTGGAACAAGTTTAGTTGGAGCTCCTGCTTGTGGAGATGTGATGAAACTACAAATAAAAGTAAATAATAAAGGAATTATAGAAGATGCTTGTTTTAAGACATACGGATGTGGATCTGCTATAGCCTCAAGTTCTTTAATGACTGAATGGGTAAAAGGAAAAACTCTAAACGAAGCTAAAAAAATAAAAAATACAGAAATAGCAAAAGAACTAGAATTACCTCCTGTAAAAATTCATTGTTCTATTTTAGCTGAAGATGCTATTAAAGAAGCAATTGCAAATTATAATAAAAAAATAAAACGAGTAAAAATAAAAAATTAGTATATTATACTATCAGTGCTGAAATTAAATAAATTTTTATTCAGCACTAATTATATTAAAAATATATTGATTTATGTTTTATATTTTTTAATTTTTTTTCTAAAAAAATATTTTTTTAGAAATAAAAATCTATTTTTATAGGCATAAAAATGAATTATTTTCATTTGTTCCAACTACCTCAACAATTTAAAATAGATAAAAAAGTATTAATTAATACATTTTACAAATTACAGAAAAAATATCATCCAGATATGTGTAATAAAAAAATTCTTAATAAAAAAAATCAATTATCTATGGCAATTAAAATTAATCAAGGTTTTAATATATTAAATAATAAATTTACTAGAGCAAGTTATCTATTAAAATTGCATAAAAAAAATTTTTCTTTTAAAAAAAATTATACTATTAATAAAAAAGAAATACTTTTAGAAAAATTTAAACTATATGAAAAAATACAAAAAATAAAAGACAAACCAGTTTCATATAAACAAATAAATTCTTTTATTAAGAAAATTAAAAATAAATTATCATTTAATTTTAAAAGTTTTAGTGAAAATATTAAAAAAAAAAAAATTTATTCTGCCAACAAAATATTTTTTCATATATCTTTTATCTATAAAATTTTAGAAAAATTAAAAAAAATAAAAAAAAAACATATAAAAAAAAAGGAAAAAAAATGAAAGAAAAAAAAAAATTGCTATAGGGATCGATTTCGGAACTACCTATTGTTTAATATCTATAGTAAAAAAAAACAAAATTAAAATTATTAAAGAATTTAGTAAAAAAAAGTTTTTTCCAACAATTATAAATTTTAATGAAAAAAAAATTTCTATAGGATGGAAAGCAAAAAAATTTTTATCTAAAGATATAAAAAATACAATATCATCTATAAAAAGATTTATTGGAATGTCTTATTCTGAAATAAGAAAAAAAAAAATAAATATTCCATATGATGTTTCAGAAAATGATAAAAAAGAATTAATCTTTCATACTTGTATTGGAGAAATAACTGTTTCTTCTATCATTCAAAAATTCTTCACCTATATGAAGAAAAAAATAGAAAAAAAATTTCATAAGTCTATTTATGGTATTGTAATTACAGTTCCAGCATACTTTAATAATATACAAAAAAATATAATAAGAAAATCTGTAGAATTAGCTAAATTAAAAATATTACGTTTACTTAATGAACCTACTGCTGCAGCTATAGCATATGGGTTAGAAAAAAAAAGAAAAGGGATTATTTGTATATATGATTTAGGAGGAGGAACATTTGATGTATCTATTTTAAAAATATCACAAGGAGTATTTGAAGTTCTTGCTACTAATGGCAATCCTAAATTAGGTGGCGATGATTTTGATTATTTATTAGCTCACTTTTTATATTCAAAAATAAAAAATAAATTAAAATTAAATTATAAAATTTTTAAATATTTACTTATTATTGCTGAAAAAGTTAAAATTAAATTAAGTATACAAGACTCAGTAAAAGTCAAATTTTTAAATTATGAAATTAATTGTACAGTTATAGAATTTAATAAATTAATTAATAAATATATTAATAAAACATTGTACATTTTAAAATGCGCTTTAAATGATGCTAAAATAAATAAACGTGATATAAATGATGTAATTTTAGTTGGTGGTTCTACATATATTCCTTTAATTCGAAATAAAATTTTTTCATTTTTTAAAATCAAACCATTAATTTTAATTAATCCAGCAGAAGTTGTAGCAAAAGGAGCTGGATTACATGCAAATTTTTTATTTAGTAAAAATAAAAATATAGAAAAATCTATATTATTATTAGATATTATACCAATTTCAATTGGTATAGAATTATTAGGTGGAATTATGGAAAAAATGATTTTAAAAAATACTAAAATTCCCACTGAAGTTATTAAAGTATTTACAACTGGCAAAGATAATCAAACAGGATTTTGTATCAATATTTTTCAAGGAGAGGATAAATATGTCAAAAACTGTAAATTATTATCAAAATTTAAAATTCAAAAATTACCATTGAAACCAGCTGGTAAAATAAAAATAATAGTAATATTTCGTGTAGATACAGATAGTTTACTTTCAGTAATTGTTAAAGAAAAAAAATTAAATATTAAACATAGCATTAAAATTGATACAATTTATCAAAATAATAGTACTATTAATATAGATATTTAATCTAAATAATATTACAAATATACTTTTTTAAAATTTAAAAATTTTTTTATAAAAAATTCTATTTTTTTATAAAAAGAACATTTTTTACTAATATTTAATATTTTTGGAAAATTTCATGCCTAAAATAGTATTTTACCCACAAAAATTTATTTTACCTAAAGGTTTATCTGTTAAAGGTAAAACAGGAGAAACAATTCTTGATATAGCTTTATCAAATAAAATTAAAATGGAACATGCTTGTGAAAAATCTTGCGCATGCTGTACTTGTCATTGCATAATAAGAAAAGGATTTTATTCTTTATCAAAATGTGAAGAAAAAGAAGAAGATTTATTAGACAAAGCATGGGGGTTAGAAAAATTTAGTCGTCTAGGATGTCAAGCGCGTTTAGGAACTAAAGATATTGAAGTTGAAATTCCAATATATAATGTTAATTATGTAAATGAATAAAAAAAATAATATTATGAATAAAATTTTAATAATTCAATTTATTGATTTTATATAAGGATTTATACTTTTTTTAAAAAAGAATTGAATGGGTGTATTCGGGATTTGTAATTCTTTTTGAAAGAAATGCATTAAATATTTTTTATATGTTCTAGATACATATTGTATTTGTGTACCATGAATTATAATAAATAATGGATTTTTTTTACCTAAATGTGCATATTTTAATCGTATTACTTTTCCTGTTACACCCGCAGGTAAAGGATGTTGAATTATAGCTTTATTTAATATTTTTGTTAAAAATGAAGAACTAAAAGTTTTTAATGATTCTTGATAAATAAAATTAATATGATGAATAAATTTTTTTAATCCCTTTTTATGTAGAGCTGACATATAAATTATTTTAATATTCTTTATAAATTTTAAACGATTATTAATAATCTTTTTTATTTCATTTTTTTTACTTTTTAATATTAAATCCCATTTATTTACTACTATAAAAAAAGTACAATTTGATTTTATAACTAAATTAATTATAGATAAATCCTGTGCATAAATTTCTGTATTAGCATCTAGAACAACAATAGATATATTATTTTTATTTATTATATTTATAGATCTTTTTTCAGAAACTTTTTCTAGAATTATTTTTCTTTTATTTTTTTTTTTTATACCAGCGGTATCTGTAAAAATATATTCAATATTTTTATTATTTAATGAAACTTTAATTATATCTCTAGTAGTGCCTGGTATAGAACTTGTAATTATTCTATTATAATTTACCAAACTATTAATAATAGAAGATTTACCTACATTAGGTTTTCCAATAAAACAAATTCTTATTTTTATACGACAGTTAAATTTATCATATAAAACTGTTTTTATTTCTTTTTCTTTTATTATTTTTTTTGAAGAAATATATATTTCTTTCAATAAATTAGACAAACCTTTTTTATGTGAAACAGAAATTTTATAAATTTTCTTTATACCA
The DNA here is from genome assembly GCF_900698895.1 of Buchnera aphidicola (Cinara curtihirsuta). Taxonomy (NCBI): domain Bacteria; kingdom Pseudomonadati; phylum Pseudomonadota; class Gammaproteobacteria; order Enterobacterales; family Erwiniaceae; genus Buchnera; species Buchnera aphidicola. The sequence goes on from NZ_LR217700.1 coordinate 432,181, forward strand.
AAACGATAAAAATCAATTATTTTTTCTTCATTACTAATTCTATCAATTTTATTTATTACAAGTATTATAAATTTATTCTCTTTTCTTATTTTTTTTAAAATATAAAAATCTAATTCTTGAATTCCTTCACAAGCATCTACAACAAAAATAACAAAATGTGATTCTTTTATAGAAAATTTTGTCTGATTATAAGATTCTATTTTTATAGAATTTTTTTTTTCTTTTTTTTTAAAAAAATCAATTCCTGCTGTATCAATAATACAAAATTTTTTTTTTTTTATTATACAAAAACCATAATTTCGATCACGAGTTGTTTTTTTTTTATTACTTATAAGTGAAGAATTAGTTTTAGTTAATAAATTAAATAAACTAGATTTTCCTACATTAGATCGACCTATTAAAGAAATAATTGGAATCATTACATTTTTTTCTCTTTACAATAAGAAGGAATATTTTTTTTATTTTTTCTAAATATATTAATCCAAGATTGATCATAAACATTATTAATTATTTTTAAAGCTAAAGGAAATTTTTTTTGTTTAATATAAACCTTTACTAAATTTAAATTTATTAAATTTTTTAAATTTTCTTCTTTAGTATACGATAAAATTTCCTTAAATATCAAAATTGATTCTGTATATTTTTTTTGAAAAAATAATTGTTTTGCCAAATTAATTCCAATAAGTGTTCCATATATATTTTTATTTTTTTTAAAAAAATTTTTTTTACACTCCAGGGAATATTTTTCTTTTTTTTGAAAATCATCTATTATTTTTACAAACTCTTCTATATTTTGATTCAATATTTTTTTTTTATTTATTTTATTCATTACAATAGTACAGATTGATAAAGATAAAATTAAAAAAAATAAAATTGAAAAAAAATATTTTTTATACGAGATAAAAAAATTTATATATTTCATATATATGATCTTTATTTTAAGAGTTAAAATAATCAATTTATTTACTAATTTTTTAAAATATTACCACAATTTATTTTTCATTTCAATTTATTTTTTATATATATATA
>NZ_LR217701.1 GCF_900698895.1 Buchnera aphidicola (Cinara curtihirsuta)
TTAGATGCATGTGATAAAAAAATATATATGCTTCTTATAGAAATAAATGCAAAATAACTTATAAAAAAAAAAAAGAAAAAAAATAAAGACACACTATATTTTATATAGTATACTTTAATACAATAAATTTTTTTGTAGAAAGATATTAAGAAGGCAATAAAAAAGTGAAAAATATATTTAATATAGCAATTCTACCTGGAGATGGGATTGGACCTGAAGTTATGTCAGAGACATATAAAATTTTAGATGTTATAAATAAAAAATTTGATTTTAAAATAAAAACACATGAATTTGATATTGGCGGAATTGCATTTGATAAATTTGGAACTCCATTACCTAAAGAAACACTAGACGGATGTATAAAATCTGATGCAATTTTGTTTGGTTCTGTAGGTGGAGAAAAATGGACATGTTTATCACGAGATAAACAGCCTGAAACAGGCGCTTTATTGCCGCTTAGACGATTTTTTAACTTATTCATGAATATTAGGCCTATTAAATTAAATTTTGCTTTAAAACAGCTGTCACCATTAAAAAAAGAAATAATAAAAGATGGTTTTGATATTTTATGTATTCGTGAATTAATTGGAGGAATATATTTCGGGTTGCCTAAGGGTAGAAATACTTTTGATAAAAAAAATATTTCTGCTTTTGATACAGAAATTTATTCTACTAAAGAAATTGAACGAATTGCTAATATTGCTTTTCAATTATCTTTGAAAAGAAGAAAACTTGTTTTCTCTATAGATAAAGCTAATGTATTAGAGAGTTCTTCTTTATGGAGAGAAGTTGTAACAAAAGTTTCTAAAAATTTTCCTGAAGTAAAATTAATTCATTTATATGTAGATAATGCTGCAATGCAAATTATTAAAAATCCTAATCAATTTGATGTGATTTTATGTTCAAATTTATTTGGTGATATTCTATCAGATGAATGTGCGATGTTAACTGGTTCTGTTGGTATGCTTCCTTCCGCTAGTTTGAATAAAAATTTTTTTGGTTTATTTGAACCCGCTGGTGGTTCAGCTCCAGATTTAAAGGGTAAAAATATAGCAAATCCTATTGCTCAAATTCTTTCTTTAGCATTATTATGTGAATATTCTTTAAAACTTAATTATGTAGCTCAGTTTATTGAATTAGCAGTAATAAATACCTTAAAAAAAGGATATAGAACATTAGATATTTCTGATGGAAAGAATTACATTACAACTAAACAAATGGGTGATAATATTGCGCAAACATTATCTGAGATAATAAAATCATGAAAACAACGTTATATCAAAAAATATTTAATTCACATTTAGTTCATGAAGAAAAAGATATTACACCAATTATTTATATTGATTTACATTTAATTCATGAAGTAACATCTCCACAAGCATTTGATGGATTAAGATTAAAAAATAGAACTATTCGTAGATCAAATCAAACATTTGCAACTATGGATCATAATGTTTCAACATTATCAAGAAATATTAATTTATCTTCAAAAATGGCAAAAAAACAAATTAAAACATTAATAAAAAATTGTAAAGAATTTAATATTCCATATTATGATTTAAATAATTTAAATCAAGGAATTGTACATGTAATAGGTCCAGAACAAGGAATGACTTTACCAGGAATGACTATTGTTTGCGGTGATTCACACACTTCAACACATGGAGCATTTGGAACATTATCTTTTGGAATTGGTACTTCAGAAGTAGAACATGTTTTTGCTACACAGACTATACCCCAAAATCGTATGAAAAATATGAAAATTCATATTTATGGAAAACCAAAGTATAATATATATTCTAAAGATATAATATTAAAAATTATTCATGAATTAGGTACTTCTGGTGGTGTAGGTTATGTAGTAGAATTTACAGGACCAATTATTAAAAAAATGAGTATGGAAGGCCGTATGACGATTTGTAATATGGCTATTGAAATGGGTGCAAAATCAGGTATTATACAGCCTGATCATATTACTTATAATTATTTAAAAAATAAAAATTTTATTCCTAAAAATAGACCCTGGAAAGAATATATAAAAAAATGGAGTTATTTAAAATCAGGATCAGAATCTATTTTTGAAAAAAACTTCTCAATTAATATATCTAATTTATCTCCACAGATAACCTGGGGTACTAATCCATCTCAAGTAATTTCTATTACAGATAAAATTCCAGATTTAAATAGTTTTAATGATAAAAATTTATTAGAAGATACAAAAAGATCTTTAGAATATATGGAATTAAAACCAGGTACTAGTTTAGTAAATGTACCAGTAGATAAAGTTTTTATTGGTTCATGTACAAATTCTCGAATTGAAGATTTACGAATTGTTGCGTCAGTAGTAAAAAATAAATTTATAGCAGATAACATAGAAGCTTTAATCGTACCTGGTTCGGGTTTAGTAAAAAAACAAGCTGAAAAAGAAGGACTAGATAAGATTTTTAAAAAATCTGGATTTCAGTGGAGACATGCTGGATGTTCTATGTGTTTAGGGATGAATGAAGATCAATTAAAACCAGGAGAAAGATGTGCTTCTACAAGTAACAGGAATTTTGAAGGTAGACAAGGCGTTAATGGGAGAACTCATTTAATGAGTCCATGGTTAGCTGCACAAACAGCTTTATACGGTAAATTTGTAAACATTAATTAATGATTTCTCTTCATAAACTTTAAAGATATTTTTATATGAAACACTTTATTCAACATATTGGTTTTATGGCTCCTTTAGATGTATCAAATGTAGATACTGATATAATTATTCCTAAACAATTTTTACAAAAAGTTAGTAAAAAGGGTTTTGGTAAACATTTATTTCATAATTGGAGATTTTTAGATGAACTAGGAAAAAAAGAAAATCCTAATTTTATATTAAATAAAAAAATTTATCGAAATTCTAGTATTTTATTAACTAGAAGTAATTTCGGGTGTGGATCCTCTAGAGAACATGCTGTTTGGTCTTTATTAGATTATGGATTTAAAGTAATAATTGGACAAAGTTTTTCAGATATTTTTTTAAATAACTGTTTAAATAATAGATTATTATTAATTTCTCTTTCTAAAGAAATAATAGATAAATTATTTTTTATAATTGAAAAAAAAAGAAATGTTATTTGTATGATTAATTTATTAAAAGAAAAAATTTTTATTGATAACAACAGTATTCCGTTTTCAATTAATGTAATACAAAAACAATGTATTATGTATAATTTTGATAATATTGATTTTACTTTAAAATATGAAAAAAAAATAGATTCGTACGAAAAAAATAAATATCAATATTATTTTTTTACTAATAATTAGTAATTTTTTAATTAATATTTTTTCTAATAAAATTCTTATATTAAAGTATAAGAATTTTGTTAGTTTTTATATAAAAATTTTTTTAATTACAAAATTTTTTATTAAATATAATTTTGTTTTTTTATTTTATTTTTCTGGAGATTAATATGAACAAAAAAATTATTATTTTTGATACAACGTTACGCGACGGTGAACAAGCATTACAAGCAAGTTTAACAGTTAACGAAAAAATGCAAGTTGCTTTAGCTTTAGAACGAATGGGGGTAGATATTATTGAAGTTGGATTTCCTATTTCTTCCCCGGGTGATTTTAAGTCAATAAAATCTATTTCTCAAATAATTAAAACAAGTAAAATTTGTAGTTTAGCTCGTTGTTTGCCTAAAGATATTGAAATTGCAGCTCAAGCAATGGAAAAAGCAATAAATTTTAGAATACACCTTTTTTTAGGAACTTCTAATTTACATGTATTTTCTAAATTAAAAAAAAGTTTTAACGAAATAATTGATATGGCTACTTCTTCTATCATAAGAGCTAAGAGATATACATCTGATATTGAATTTTCCTGTGAAGATGCTGGACGCACTCCATTATATAATTTATGTAGTATTGTAGAAGCTGCTATTGAAGCGGGAGCTACTACAATTAATATTCCTGATACAGTAGGATATACTACACCTACACAATTTAAAAAAATAATTTCTACTTTATTTAATTGTGTTAAAAATATTAATCAAGCAATAATTTCAGTTCATTGTCATAATGATTTAGGAATGGCTGTAGGGAATTCTATTAGTGCTATTGAAGCTGGAGCAAGACAGATTGAAGGAACAATTAATGGATTAGGTGAAAGAGCTGGAAATACTGCTTTAGAAGAAGTAATTATGACTTTAAGTGTACATAAAAAAAGATTTAATAAATTTACTAATATAAATTTAAAAGAAATTTATAGAACTAGTAAAATAGTAAGTCAATTTTGTAATATGCCAATACCTTTAAATAAAGCAATTGTAGGAAAAAATGCCTTTACACACTCTTCTGGAATTCATCAAGATGGCGTGCTAAAAAATAGAGAAAATTACGAAATTATTAATCCAACTTCTATTGGATTAAATAATTGTAAGTTAAATTTAACTTCTCGTTCTGGGAGAGCTGCTGTAGAACATCGCATGAAAGAAATGGGGTATCAAAATAGTGATTATAATTTAAATGAATTATATATTGATTTTTTAAAATTAGCAGATAAAAAAGGACAAATTTTTGATTATGATTTAGAAGCTTTAGCTTTTTTTAAAAAACAACAAAATATTGAAGAATATTTTAAATTAGAATATTTTGATGTACAATCTAAATTATCTGGTCTTTCTGTAGCTTCTATTATTTTAATGTGTGGATCTCAAACTAATATTCAAAAAGCTACAACAAGCAACGGGCCTGTTGATGCTATATACCAAGCTTTAAATAAAGCAACATTATATCCTATTATTTTAAAAAAATTTCATTTAGAAGCTAATGGAGAGGGTAAAGATGCATTAGGAAAGGTAGATATTGTAGTACAATATAAATTACGTAATTTTCATGGAGTTGGCTTAGCTACTGATATTATTGAGGCTTCTGCTCAAGCGATGATAAATGTATTAAATTATATTTGGAAATCTAAACAAGTTAATAAAGAATTAGAAAAGAAAAAATAATATTTAAATCATTATTAAAAATTTAATTTATTCAAATTAAATAAAAAAAAATAATTATTTTAAAGTTTTTTTAAATTTTTAATTTTTTTTTAATAAATTCAATTAACTTTATTATTGAAAATTATTTAATTCTATTAATGGTTATCTATCATATTTATGATAGTTTTAATGTGAGTATTTATGATAAAAAAAAAATATGTATATAATCCATACCCGCAATTTATTCAACCAGAAAATCGTAAAAAACGTCCAGCTTTTATTAGATATGCAATGAAATGTGCAGCTCAAACAGATGTTGCTCGTAATGAAATTTATTACACTAATCAGTTAAGACACCCTGTAACAGGATGTATTCTTCCTCCGAGAGTAAGACGTTTAAATGAACATCGCGCACGCGCTTTAAGAGCTATGGTTCAAGCTATGTTATATCATTTTAATATAGTTTCTACTTTAGTAATGGCTTCTGTAGAAAAATTATCAGATGTATGTGGTTTATCTACATATTCTAGCGCAGGAAATAAATCTATTACTAGAGCTTCAAGATTAATTACACAATTTATGGAACCTATTGGTTTAATTAGTTGTCAAAAAGTATGGGATAAAATTTTAAAAATGTATATCCCTAAAATTATTTTTTTAAAACCACTGTTTTTTATGTTATTTAATATTTCTCAAAATAGACTAGAAAATGTTAGGACAAAACAATTAAAATGGATAAATAGTCAATTAGAAAAACAAGGAAAAAATAAAATAACATTTTTTGAAGCTGAAGAACAAGCAAAAGAAAGACATATTTATGCAGCTTTATTATCAAGAAAATCTAAACATACAATTCAAAAACAAAAAAATACAGCAATTAAAATTCTACAATTAGAAGAAAAATATGCTCGCTCATATATTTTAAATAATTTAGTAAAAAAATATTCTATTAAAGAACTTTGTAATATAGGATTAACTAATTTAAAAAGAAAAGTAAATTATGAATATTTTAAATTAATAAAATTAGCTAAAAATTCTATTCCTTAAAATTAAATTAAAATTATTAGTAATATTTTTTATATGCTTAACTGCATAGGGGTATTTTTTTTTAAAAAAAAATTTTGTTCTTAAATGTATTAAAATTTTTTATTTCATTTAATAATTTCACTTTTTAAATCTATTTTTAATAAAAAAAAATTTTTTAAAATA
>NZ_LR217702.1 GCF_900698895.1 Buchnera aphidicola (Cinara curtihirsuta)
AGGTTATGCACAGGTTATGCACAGGTTATGCACAGGTTATGCACAGGTTATGCACAGGTTATGCACAGGTTATGCACAGGTTATGCACAGGTTATGCACAGGTTATGCACAGGTTATGCACAGGTTATGCATAATATAACAAATTTAATATTTTCGATATTTTTATAAAAAAATTATTGTTTTATTTAATATATATATATTTTTTTAGAAAAAATTAAATTCATATAATTTACATTTTTTTTACATATTTTTTTTTGATTAATTTATTTTTTCATACGTAACCAAAGTAATGTCTGGTATAGTAGTGTTGATCCCATAGGGGTTAAAATAGATTCTGGATGAAATTGGAATCCGCATGTGCGATCACGATTGTTTTTAACAGCCATAACCGCTGTATAATGATATGCATTAACATTTAAAGAGGACGGAATAGAAGTACACAGTAATGAGTGGTATCGTGCTACTAATAGAGGATTAGGAAGATTAAAAAACATATCTTTTTGATCGTGTGAAATAGAAGATGTTTTACCATGCATAGGTTCTGATGCTAAATCAATAGTACCACCATATGATTGAACGATAGCTTGATGACCTAAGCAAATACCTAATATTGGAATTTTTCCTTTTATTAAATCAATTAATTCTAACATGCATCCAGAATTTTTAGGTAAACCGGGACCTGGAGAGAGAACAACAACCGGATTCTGCATACGTTCTATAGCAGATATTAGAATAGATAAAGGGGTGTAATTTCTATATATTGAAACTATTTGTTTGTATGATCGTAATGAATCTACTAAATTATAGGTAAATGAATCTAGATTATCTAATAAAAGAATATTAGACATAATAATCTCCTTTTTTAAGATACTGATGATGTGCATGAAAAATAGATTGTAAGATAGATTGTGCCTTATTTTTACCTTCCTGTATTTCATCTTCCGTAATTGAATCATATACAATTCCCGCTCCAGATTGTATAACAGCAATATCATTTTTAATGAATGCAGAACGAATAATGATACACGCATCAAAAGATCCTTTTCCGGTAAAATACCCAATAGAACCACCATATACTCCTCTTCGTACAGATTCATATTGGGCAATTAACTGCATAGCACGTAATTTTGGTGTACCAGTTAATGTACCCATATTCATACAAGATTGATAAGCATGAAAAATATCGATTTGTGGTTGTAAAATTCCTGTAACATGTGATACTAAATGCATAACATGAGAATATTTTTCTACTTGCATTAATTGAGATACATAACGACTTCTAGTTAAACAAACTTTTGCTAAATCATTACGCGCTAAATCCACTAACATTAAATGTTCAGATAATTCTTTTTGATCAGTACGTAGAGATAATTCAATACGATTATCTAAATCTAAATCAATTTTACCGTTCTTATATAGCCCACGGGGACGTGTGCCAGCAATTGGATGTAGAGCAATAATTCTATTATTTGCATTATATTTTAAATAACTTTCTGGAGATGCACCTAATAATGTAAATTGTATATCTTGCATAAAAAACATATATGGACTAGGATTAGTTTTCTTTAAAATACGATATACAGATAAGGGATGTGTACATGGACAATAAAATTGACGAGAAGGAACAACCTGAAATATTTCTCCTTTTTTAATAAAAAAACGCATATTATTGATAATTTGCCCATATTCTGTATCACTCATATTACTTGTTACATTTAATTTCTTTTTAGAGGCTAGCGGGATAGATAGAAAATTATTCTTTTTCTGTAAAATCGCATATAAATCTTGCATACGTGTATACAATCGTTTTCTCTCTGTTATAGATGAGGAAAATAGATGTGATTGTATAACAGCCGTTTTTTTTTGATGATTAATATCAATCATTGATTCTGCTAGATAAAAACAGAAATCTGGACAAACGCTCTGTTTATTTTTTTGTACTATATCTTCAAATGAATAAATTAAATCATATGAAAATAATCCACCAAAAAATAATGTTGATAAAGATCCTGAATCTATCTGTACCGCCTGTATTAACCAACGAAAGCAATCAAAAACAGAAGATAGCATGAGTCGCTCATCTTCTTCTATATATAAAGATTCTTTTGAAAAATAGATGACACGTTTATATTCTTTTTTAAACACTGTAATAGTGTTAGGAATAATATTATCTAATAAAGTTAATAAAAATTTTCCATTGTCTGACAGAGCGTACAAAATAACCTTATTATCAATAGCAATTATACGAAGAGCACTATCAATAATAATTTTACTGTCTCTTTTCGTATTACTTTTATTTTCAGATGACTCTAATAATAATGTATTCTTTTTATTGAAACATAATCTATAAAAAATTTCAGTTGGATTAGAATGATACCGTATATTTTTTTTCCAAATCTCTACTTTATAAGACCTGCTCATATTTAATCCTTATTTTCTTCTTTAGAATTATTTCCTAAGTGAAATAAAAAAAGTTCATATATTCTTTATTTTTTTTATATTATAAGGTTGTATATTTATTTATAATAAAATATTTATTATTATAGTTATTTTTATTTATGTATATACATATATTTATATATAAATAACTATATTTAGTTATATATAATAGTTATTTTGCATCTATCCATATTACATATATTTATGTACTTTGTATATATTTCTAACACTATATTTTATATAGAAAAAAATATCTTTTAGATATAAATTTAAATCTACTAAATATTAGATAGGTTATGCACAGGTTATGCACAGGTTATGCACAGGTTATGCACAGGTTATGCACAGGTTATGCACAGGTTATGCACAGGTTATGCACAGGTTATGCACAGGTTATGCACAGGTTATGCACAGGTTA